>CBINGT010000094.1:0-10198 GCA_966250245.1 uncultured Anaerolineae bacterium | reverse complement strand
GTCACTGACCATTTCGGCAGTGACAGTCAGCGGCGCGTCGTGACCGGGTACAATAATGTCCGCGTGGGAGATAATGTGCGCAACGCTGCGCCACGTCTCGACAATCTGCTGCGGCCCATAACCGTTCGGCCAGAAATAAGACCAGCCGCGCAGCCATTCCTCGTTTAGCACCGCATCCCCCGTCACCCAGACGCGCCGTCCCGCCGGGTCTTCAAAATGAAGCGCCTGCTGCATCGGGTGGTGGCCGGGGCAGGTCTGCGCCTCAATTGCGGCGAAAACGTCCGGCCGTGTGATCGGGCGAAACATACGATACGACCCCATCTGAGCGCCATTCGGGATGTGTACCATGTGGTCGGCGTGCGCGTGCGTGACAAACACGTGCCCGATATCGGCAAACGAGATCCCGCGCTCCCCAAGCACCTTCTCCGCCTGGGCGAAGCCCTCTGCGGTGAAGCAGGGATCGATCATCAGCGTGTTGCCGACGTCGGGCGGACATTCCGCTGGCCAGACAAGCGTTGTGGTACATCGATGTTCTACGCCGGGGCGCACACTGCCGTTGGGCCGGAGTGGAAGTTGCCCTTGTTGCAGAATGGTCCAGGCAAACTGTGAAGGCATGATAGACCTCGATAATAACCAGAGATTGATGAAAACAGGCACGCGTGGGCGGCATGTTTACGTATCAAAAAGATTATAGTGAAATCGTTTTGGAACTGCCTCATACCACTGAGAATCAGCCTTGACGGAGTTGCGCGCCGCATGGTAGAATGCCTCGTCGCTTCGCCCCCATCGTCTAGAGGACCAGGACGTGGCCCTTTCAAGGCCAAGACAGGAGTTCGAATCTCCTTGGGGGCATCCAATAGCTCCGGCACCCCGCCGGAGTTTTTTGTTTCCCCACGCCACATCATCCGCGACGATCCGCATGACAACCCGGCGCGAGAGGGTTATCATCGGCTTTCTACCCGGTGGGCGACGCCCTGCTCGTGAGGTGAAGGCTCGTGACGAAGCGCGCGATCTTGTTTGTCTCCTGCGTATCCTTCTTTGCGCTGGGATGGCTGGCCGGAGCCGTTGGCCCATCGCTGAATGACCTGGCTGACCAGACCCAATCCGACCTTTCGGCCGTCGGGTCGATTTTCATGCTGACTTTTCTGGGCGGCCTTCCCGCGCAGGCGATCGCAGGCTGGGTGAGCGACCGAAGCGGGCAGCGTCCGGTTTTGCTCGCGGGCGTGGTGCTGCTGGGGCTGAGCGCGTTTGGCGTGGCAGCCAGCCCGGTCCTCGCGCTGACGCTCGGCTTCAGCCTGGTGTGGGGATTGGGATTCGGAACGCTCGACATCGGGCACAACGTCCTGATCGCGGAGCTGTACGCCCACCGCGTCAACGTCATGAACCTGCTGCACGTCTTCTTCGGCGTGGGTGCGGTCGTCAGCCCGGCGGCGGCCGGGCTCAGCCTGGAGCTATGGGACACCGCGCTTCCGGCGCTGTGGGTCGGCGGCGCGCTGATGCTGGCGACGCTGCCATTCGTGCTGCGGCTCCCGCGCGAGCGCTTCCCGAAGGAAGCGCCGTCCGGCGGCTCGAACGGCGCGCCGTTCAGCTATCGCGTCCCGCTGTTGTGGATGTTCGGCGCGGTGATGATGGTCTATGTCGGCGTGGAGATCGGCGTGGGCGGGTGGGCACAGCCCTATCTGGAGCGGACGACCGAGCTCAGCCCGAGCACCGCGGCGCTTGCGACGTCCGGCTTCTGGATGGCGCTCACCGCCAGCCGCCTGCTGATCGCCGTGATCGGCGGGCGGATGACGTCTGCGCTGGTCCTCACGCTGAGCATCGGCATCGCGGCACTCAGCGGCATCCTGCTGGCGATCTCGACGGGCGGCGCGGCGCTTTCGGTGACGGCGATTCTGCTGGCAGGGTTCGGCTTCGGCCCGGTCTACCCGACGATCATCGTCGTGCTGACCAACCTGTTCCCGCACGCGCCCGGCAAGGCGGCCAGCATCGGCACGGTGATGGGCGGCATCGGCGGTGGGATCATCCCGTGGGTGCAGGGCATCCTGCTGGAACGCGCCAGCCCGGAAATCAGCGTGATATGGATTGGCGGCGGCATGATCGTCATGCTCGGCCTGTGGCTGCTCGTCCGCCGGGCGAGCCTGTCGTACGCCCGCGCTGCTGCGGAGCGGGAGCAGGTCGCCGCTGCATAGCCGCGTTCGGGCGGCTGTGCTATAGTGTCGTGGGCAAGCCCGTATTGCACCTTTATTTATCGCCGCGCAAGGAGGCGCGCCTTTTATGATCGAGAATTTCGCATCCCGCCTGGCTCGCGTGCTGACCGAATACTCGGTGCCCATCCAGCGCGGCGATCTGGTCGTCATTAACGCGTCAATCGAGGCTTTGCCGCTGATTGAAGCGCTGTACGAGGCAGTATTGGAACGTGGCGGCCTCCCGGTCACCATGCCGACAATCCCCACTCTGCGCGATATTTTCGTCCGCAAAGCGACCGACGAGCAGCTTGATTTCCTCAACCCCCTGGCGATGACGATGATGGAAAAGGCCGACGTGCTGTTTAGCATCATCGCGCCGAGCAACACCATGAGCGGGGCGCAGGTGCCGCCGGAACGCAGCGCGCGCCTGCAAAAAGCCCAGCGCCCGGTGATCGAGACGTATTTCAAGCGGACATTCGAAGGAACGTTGCGCTGGAATATCTGCGCGTGGCCGACTCAGGCCGCCGCACAGCAAGCCGAGATGGGGCTGCTGGCGTACAGCGAGTTCATTTACCAGGCGTGCGCGCTCGACCAGCCAGACCCGGTCGCCCACTGGCGGGCGGTCGCGGAGCGGCAGGACCGGCTGATCGCGTGGCTGGCAGGCAAGCAGCGCGTTGAAGTGCGCGGCCCCAGCGTGGATCTGTCGTTTCGTCTGGACGATAGCCGAAGCTGGGTTAACTGCCGGGGCGACAAGAACTTCCCCGACGGCGAGATTTTCACCTGCCCGCTCGAAGACTCGGTCAACGGCACGATCGAATTCAGCTATCCGACCATTTACGGCGGGCGCGAGGTGCGCGGCGTCTGCCTGCGCTTCGAGAACGGGCGCGTCGTGGAGGCCAGTGCCGAGCACGGCGAAGACTTCCTGCTGTCGCGGCTGGATATGGACGAAGGCGCGCGAACGCTCGGCGAGTTCGCAATCGGCACGAACAAGGGCATTCAGCGCTTCACCGGAGAGACGCTGTTCGACGAGAAGATCGGCGGCACGATCCACATGGCGCTCGGCCAGTCCATCGAGGACGCGGGCGGGGTCAACAAGAGCCAGATTCACTGGGACATCGTGCACTCGATGCGCGACGGCGGCGAAATCTGGGTGGATGGCGAGCTTTTCTACCGGAACGGGGATTTCGTAGTGGAAGCCTGAGCCGCGCGCTCAGACCCCCTATCATGTAAAGGACGAATGAAATTATGCACGAGAACTTTGCCAGAGATCTGGCACGCATCCTGACCGATTATTCCAGCCCGGTGAAGCCCGGTGAGCGCGTCACCATTGTGGGCAACCTGGAAACCGCCGCGCCGCTAGTCGAGGCGCTGGTCGAAGCAGTGCTGGCGCGCGGGGGCTTCCCGAACGTCCAGGGCGCCGCGATGCTCTCACCCGATTACACACCCTACTTTGAACTGTTCCTGCGCAACGCGAACGACCAGCAGCTTGACCATCTCGACTCGACCATGATGCACTGGGTCAACGAATCGGACGCGCTGTTCTTCATCAAGGCGCCCGCCAACACCAAGGCGCTTTCCAGCGTGGACCCGGCGCGGCTGGCGCGCTATCGTCGCACGATCCAGCCCTTCGGTGAGACGTACCTCAACCGTTACGCCGAGGGCAAGCTGCGCTGGACCGTCTGCGCGTGGCCGACTCAGGCCCTGGCGCAAACCGCCGAGATGAGCCTGCTCGACTATCGCGATTTCGTCTACGCGGCATGCGGGCTGGACCAGCCGGACCCGGTCGCGTATTGGCTCGGCTTCCGCGAGATGCAGGATCGGCTGGTCGAGTGGTTGAAGGGCAAGTCGCACGTCGAGGTGCGCGGCCCCGGCATCGACCTGAGCTTCGAGTTCGCAGACCGGCCGTGGATCAACTGCGCCGGACAGGTGAACTTCCCCGACGGCGAAATTTACACGTCGCCGGTCGAAGACTCGGTCAACGGGACAGTCCAGTTCAACTATCCGTCGGTGTACCAGGGCTACGAGGTCGAGGGCGTGTGCCTGCGCTTCGAGAACGGGCGCGCGGTCGAGGCCACAGCCGAGAAAAACGAGGCGTTCCTGCTCAGCCAGCTTGATCTGGACGAGGGCGGGCGCACGCTTGGCGAGTTCGCGATCGGCACGAACAAGGGCGTCACGCGCTACACGCGCAGCATCCTGTTCGACGAGAAGATCGGCGGCACGATCCACATGGCGCTCGGCCGCAGCTACGCCGAGTCTCACGGGAAGAACGAGAGCGCGATCCACTGGGACATGGTGCACGGGATGCAGGACGGCGGCGAGATCTGGGTCGACGGGGAGCTGTTCTATCGCTCCGGCGAGTTTATGGTGAAGTGAGCGGTTAGCAGTTAGCGATTAGCGGTTAGCCAAGAACAAAACGAGCCGGTGCGCGTTGCACCGGCTCGTGTGATTCCGGAATGGTGAGCTTACCCCTGCGGCTCCCAGCGGAAGAACCGGAGCGCCAGCACGGTGGTCACCGCCAGCCAGATGCCCAGCACCAGCACGCTGCGCTCGGTGCTGAAGTATGACCCGGCTTCGATCATCACCTTACGCAACAGGTCGCCCAGGTAGGTCAGCGGGATGACGTCCACCAGCGGGCGGATCCAGTTCGGCATGAAGTCCACCGGCCAGAAGATGCCCGACAGGAACATGAACAGGAAGTTCGGCAGCGCGACGATACCCTGCAAGGCTTCTTCCGTGTTCGCCAGCGTGGACAGGAAGTAGCCGAGCGTGATGAACATGCTCGCGCCGAACAGCACCACCAGGACGATCTGCAGCAGGTTACCAAGCTGAATCTGCACGTCGAACGCCAGCATCCCCACGCCCATCAGGATCGCGGTTTGCAGGAAGGCGAGCGTCATGCGGAACGCCACCTGCGAAACCAGCAGCGCCGAGCGGCTGAGCGGCGTCGCGCCCATGCGGCGCAGGACGCCCTTCTCGCGCATGCTGACCAGCGGCGCGGCAGTCCCGAACAGGCCAAGCTGCATCAGGCTCATCGCCAGGATGCCGGGCAGCAGATAGTCGATGTTGGTCAGCTCGGTAGCCGTGACCTCGCGCGCCTCGACTGTCAGCACCGGAGAAACGCCCGTGATGCTCTCATTCATGCCCGCCACAATGCGGTCGATGATGTTGAGGACGATCTGCGACGTGTTCTGATCGGCCGGGTCGTAGTAGACCTCAAGCGCCGCGCCCTGGGACTGTTGCCGGTCGCTCGCGGGCATGATCGCGCTGCCAATCGCCGCGCCGGTCCCCTCGGGGATGACGATCACCGCCGAGCGATCGCCGTCGCGCAATGCCTGTAGCTCTTCTTCGCGGCTGGCGGTCGTCACATCAAACACTTCGATCGCCTGCAGGCTCTCGACCAGGCGCTCGCTTGCGGCGCCATCCTCGTTCACCACACCGATATCGAAATTGATGCTGTCGCCGCCGGAAAAGATCACCCCGAAGATCAGGATGAACATCACCGGAAAGGCAGCGGTCCAGAACAGCGCGGAGCGGTCGCGGACGAACTCACGCACATTCGCCATGTAGAGTGGAATGAACGCTTTCATACGCCTAGCTCCTTAGTCCCTGATCCGGCGACCAGTCAATTTCAGAAAGACGTCCTCAAGCGTGGCCTTGCGGACACGCAGGTCGTCAAAGGCGATCCGCCCTTCGCGGGCAGCGGTGATCATGGCTTCGATGGTCTGCGGCGTGCTGTACGAATAGAGCGTCACCAGCCCGCCGTCGCGTTTCGCTTCCTTGACGCCCGGCAGCGCGGAAAGCATCTCAATCGTCGCGCCGTTGCGATCGTCGAACTCGATCGCCGCCGTCTCGAAGTTCTGGTTGATCAACTGCTCCGGCGTGTCGAGCGCGATAATCTTGCCGCCGTCCATCACGGCGATGCGATCGCACAGCGTCTGCGCCTCTTCCATGTAGTGCGTCGTCAGCACGATGGTTTTGCCCTTGCGCTGCAGGTCTTCCACGATGTTCCAGATCTGGCGGCGCGACTGAGGGTCGAGGCCGGTCGTCGGCTCATCGAGGAAGATCAGCTCCGGGTCGTTGACCAGCGCCAGCGCCAGCGAGAGCCGTTGAAGCTGCCCGCCCGAAAGGTCCTTGCTGCGCGTGTTGCGCTTGTCTTCCAGGCTGACCAGCCGAACCAACTCATCCACCGGCAGCGACTTGGAGAAGAACGTGCCGAACAGTTTCAGCAACTCGCTCACCGTCAGCAGCGGGTAGAGACCGGTGGTCTGAAGCTGGATCCCGATCCGCTCTTTGATGCCGTTGGCCTCACCGCGCCGAAGCTGGCCCAGGACGCGGATTTCCCCGCCGTCTGGCTCGCGCAGCCCTTCGATGCATTCAATGGTCGTCGTCTTCCCGGCACCGTTCGGGCCGAGGATGCCAAAGACTTCACCTTCGTTCACGGTGAAGCTGATGTCGTTGACCGCGACAAGGCTGCCGTAGACTTTCCGCAGATTTGTGACTTCGATGGCTGTCATAATGTTCCGCTCTCCATCCCCCTTTACCGATGGTAGCGAGTGGGCAAACCGGGTGATTGTCCACCAGTTATTACGGCTGAACAAGCCTGAGGTTGCAGAATGGCGGATAATTGACGGTGTTCGTTTACCGAAAGCGCGAAAAGCGGGGTTTAACGGCGGGAGCGCATTTCCACCAGCAGATCGTCCAGCGCGATCGCCTCGCCATCCGTGCTGAGCTCGTCGCGCAGACGCTGCTTAAGCGCCTGCCGCTCGTCCTCATCGAGCATTTGAAGCAGCAGCGACAGCCGCGTGTCGTCTTCGGGCGCCGTGCGCTTTGCCTTTTCGGCGTTGCGCTGTTTGCTCATCTCGTCGAGCGCCATAAAGGCCCACACCAGCCACAGCGCCACGGTCGATCCGATCGCGGCAACCAGCGCAAAGCTGACGATCCCCGGCCCAGGGCCGTCGATCACCAGCGCCATCAGCACAACCGCCCACACCACAAGCGTTGCCGTAATCACGACCGAAGTGGGTGTCCGAAACATGGCTCGCCCCTCTTGTATATCCTCGGCAAGACCCGGCGGCGCTATTCAGCGGCGCGCCGGGCCGGCCGGTCGTCAAGCAGATCGCCAAGCGCGATCGCCTCGCCGTCGGCGCTCAGCTCGTCGCGCAGACGCTGCTTGAGCGCTTCTCGTTCGTCCTCGTCCAGCATTTGAAGCAGCAACGCCAGCCGCGTGTCGTCCTCGGGCGCTTCACGCTTCGCCTTGCCCTGCTGGCTCACCTTATTGAGCGCGTCCAGGCTTTGGAAAGCCCACGCCAGCCACAACGCCGCAGTCGATCCGAAGGCAAAAACCAGCGCAAAATCAATCAGATCGCTGCCCGCCCCGGCGATCAGCCGCAAGAGCAACGCCGCCGCCCAGATCACCACTGTGGCAACTGCCGTAACCATGGTCGCAGGCCGGATCATCGCTGCGCCTCACACGGGACGGGCACGCCGGAAATCACTCCCCGGCTAGCGACGGCGCGGCCGATCTTCGAACAGATCGTCGAGCGCGATCGCCTCGCCATCGGAGCTCAGTTCGTCGCGCAGCCGGTCCTTCAGCGTCCTGCGCTCGCTATCGTCCAGCAGACTCAGCAGCACCGAGAGCCGGGGGTCTTCATCTCCCGAGGGAGCGCGCTTGGCCTTCTGCTGCTCTTGCGCTCGCTGCGCCGCGTTCTTGGCCTCGTCCATGGCGACGAACGCCCACACCAGCCACAACGCGACGGTAGCCCCCAACCCGGCGAACAGCGCGAAATCCAGCATCCCGACATCTGGCCCGCCGATCAAGCGCACCATTGCAACCGCGACCCAGATGAACACCGTGGCGATGATACTGTAGATAACCGTTGGCAAACGCATGGAAGACGCTCCCCCAGCAGATGATACGTGGCTAACCTACCAATCATCTATACGCAAAATGCGGGCCAAGCGTCGCGCCGCGCGCAGAGAACCATGAAAACAGAACCGCCGCAGAGGCACGTGAGGCTTCTGCGGCGGTATATGCACCCCGTATGGTCGTGCGTTTGTGCGTTACACACCCACGTCGCGGCGCTCGAAACCGAGGATGCCAATCACCACGAACAGCGCCGCCAGCCCGAGCAGCAGCACGACGTTCAGCGGATCGACGCCGTCGCGCAACACGTTCACCCCGTCATAGTAGTACCAGGGCGAAAGGGTTTCCATCCAGCCCGGCAGCGTCGCCAACTGGCTGAGCGTGCTCATCAGGTAGGTCGCCGCGGCCAGCGCGAGCGTCACGCCGAGCGCGGTTCCGCGCCCGCCGATCACGCCGGTCAGCATGTAGGCCAGCGCCGCGAAGAACAACGCCAGCGGGGCCATGTTGAACACGCCCACGAACAGATTTGCCGCGTCCACATCTTCGATGTCCGCGACCACGGCGCCTGCAAGGATGCCGAGCCACGTCGCCAGCAGCACGATCACCGTGAACGTCACCAGCGCGGCGAACTTGGAGAGCATCACGTGCCAGCGCGGCGTGGGCGTCGCGAGCAGCAACTCGAGCGTGCCGCTTTCCTCTTCCCCGCCGAGCAGACCCGCCCCATAGGATACGGCGAACGCCAGGACCAGCACCGGATAGAACATGCTGAACAGCTCCATCGACAGATAGCCTTCCAGCGTGGTGAAGTCCACCTGGTCGATGCCGAACATCGCCCGGAAGCTTTCGGGGAAGCTGTCGATGTACGCCTGGAAATCGACGTTACTCTCCTGGATGGACGGGAAGATCGTCACGAACCAGAGCGTGAACACGAACATCCCCGCGACCCACCAGAACATCGAGCGGCGCATGTCGCGGAGCGTCTTGAGGTAGACGTTGTTAAGCATGGTTGTTGCCCTCCTTGCCGTAGAAGGCGAGGAAGATGTCCTCCAGGTTCGGGTCCTGGCTGATCATGTTGACGACGGTGTATTGCGCGGCCTGCTTGATCACCGGGTCCAGCGATCCGGCGACCGTGCAGCGCAGGTGGCTGTTGGAGGCGACGACGTCGCGGACGCCGGGGAGCTGCTCGAACGCGTGCAGCGGCGCCGGACCGTCAAACACAAGCTCGATCTGGCGCAGCGCCTTAGCCTTCAGCGCGGAGACCTGCTCCACCGCCACAAGCTGCCCCTCGCGGATGATCCCGACGCGGTCGCACACCCGCTCGACTTCGGGCAGGTTGTGCGACGACAGGAAGACGGTCTGCCCGGCACCAATCGCTTCGCGCACCAGGGCGTAGAACTCCTGCTGAATGAGCGGGTCGAGGCCGTTGGTCGGCTCGTCGAGGATCAACAGCTCCGGACGGTGCATGAACGCCTGGATCAGCCCGATCTTCTGGCGGTTGCCGGACGAGTACGCCTTGACCTGCTTGGAGAGGTCCGCTTCCAGGCGATCCGCAAGCTGGCGCACGAACGTCCAGTCCACGCCGCCGCGCAGGTTCGCCAGATAGCGCAGGTTTTCCTCGCCAGTGAGCCGGGGATAGAGCGCGAAGTCGCCCGGAAGGATGCCGGTCCGCGCGTGGATCGCCAGGGCATCTTTGTGCGCGTCCAGGCCGAAGATCGTTGCGCGTCCGCTGGTCGGGCGGATGATGTCCAGCAGCAGGCGAATGGTGGTCGACTTCCCCGCACCATTCGGTCCCAGAAAGCCAAAGACCTCACCCTGCTCCACAGCAAGATTGACATCCACGATGCCGCGCGCCTTGCCGTAGTACTTCGTGAGTGACTCAGTTTGGATGATCATGGGTTTCCCCTTAGCATCGCCAGCCGCCCACTGCTGGGCGACACGATTCGATTCGCTCAGGCGCAATTAGTTTACGCCAGTCTACACAATCGTCGCCCCCCAAAATTTAGGGGTCCCTAAATTTAGAGTTATGCAACATTGTATTTCGCTTCACCAAAATTAGCAACCCCTATGTGTGAGAGGCGCGGTCGGCACAGCACGGCGTGTTAGGCTACATTCTCAATACGCCTGCGACGATGCAGACCAGCGCCAAAGT
>CBINGT010000093.1:0-10211 GCA_966250245.1 uncultured Anaerolineae bacterium | reverse complement strand
TCGAGGTCGGCAATCTCGTCATCTTCAGGCGTGAAGGCGTCCGCGTCCGTGCTCTGCGGCTGCGCTGCAGGCAGTTCAGCCGCTTGCTCTGCATCAAACGCCAGCCAATCCGCGTCGAGCGGCCCCTCGGGTGTCTCAGGCTCCGGCAAGACCCGTTCCGGCCGGGTATCTTCGTCCAGCCACGCAAGCGGATCGAGTGCCTCTTCCTCGGCGGGTGCTTCTGCGGGCTCTGCGCTAATCGCATTGCCCAGGCCCGCGAACCAATCCGGCACCTCGGCCTCTGGCTCGGCCGGTTCGGCGAAAGGCTGATCCGCACCCGCCCACGGCTGGTCCTGCTCGAACGCGCGCATATCATCCTGCGCGAGCGGCGCATCCTCGCCCGGTAGATCGAACGACCAGCGGTCATCCGGCGCTTCGGCCGCCGGTTCGTCCGTCCCGGTCCCGGCAGCACCGAACCAGTCGGGCGCGCCGCCCAGCAATTCGGACAGATCCGGCTCAGGCAAAGCAGCCTCGGCCGGTTCCGTATCGAGGTCTTCCAACCACGAGGCGGGCGCCGGTTCCGACGATGCGGGCTGTTCATCCGCAGGTGCGGGGGACGGAGCAGCGAACCAGTCCGGCATCTCGTCTTCGCCCTGTGCAAAGATGCCCTGCACCCAGTCGGGGGGAGCCGCGCTTTCCGCCGGTGCGCCAAACACAGCGTCAGTGTCGATCGCGTCCACCCGACTGCCACCCGGCGCACCGAACGACGCACGCGCATCGAGGTCGTCTAGCTCGTGGACCCACTCGGGCGTCTCCGTCGAGAGCGCGGCCGCCGCGCGGGCAGTGTAATCCAGCCGGGTCAGCGTGTTGCGATCCGGCACGTTCCCATCCGGCCGCAGGATGCTTGCCGCCACGTATGGATCGAGCGCTTCCACCCGGTCGAGATAGGGTTGCGCGTCCGATGGGCGGTTGTACGCCAGCCATAGCCGCGCCATGAGCGCATTCGCCTCGAGGCAGTTCGGCAGCCGCTTGAGCACTTCAAGTGCCACTTCCCCCGCCTCGACGCGATGCTGGCTTTCCCACAGCAGCTTTGCCAGCAACACCTGCAGATCGACCCGCTCCGGATCGTCATGCAGCGCCCGGCGTAGTTCCAGCACAGCCTCGTCATAAAGCTGGCTGTTGGCGTACTGGCGAGCGAGCGCGCCCTGCGAAAGCTGGAGCTTGTCGGTTACCTTCGTCTCCTGGCCGGTCCGCCGCGTGTAGAGTCTGCGCAGCGCTTCCTCGACAGCCGTGTTCCCCGGCATCTGCTCGTGCGCGCGTTCCAGGTGCCAGATCGCCTGATCCAGCGCGCCTTCCTGCTCGCGGATCTCGCTCAAAGCAAGGTGCGCCACCTGGTCGTCAGGGATCACGCTCAGCACACGCTGAAAAATATCCGCCGCCTGGACGAAATGCTCTGGCAGACCTTCGTTGTGGCCCTTTTGCAGCAGCGCCCGGCCCAGCAGACGATAGGTTGCCACGTTCTGAGGATAGTGCTGGAGAATGTACCGGCAGTGGCTGACGACCTCTGTCGGAGATTCGTTCTCCACCATCCCTCTCAAGTCGTTCAGATAGGCTCGTAGGGTGATTGTCTCAGCCATGATGCGCTCGTTTCCCATACCTGCCGGTGGTCAATCGTGCGCCACGAGCGCTGGGGATCCGCTCTGCGCACGATATTTTCATTATGCAATGCGCTTCATAAATGCGCAACATGGCTAAAGATTGCATTAAGGAAGATGGTGCAGATTCAGAATCCGGTCAATTAGGCCGCCGATTTCTGGCTCGCCCCCGCCTGCCGGCCCCAGCGGATCGGCGCAATCCGCGTCGCCCAACAGCGCACGGACCACATTTACCCAGCCGTTCGCCAGCGCGCCAAGATGGTAGCCGCCTTCCAGCACCACAACGATACGCCCCTCACACAGTTCGCCCGCCAGCGCAGCAAGCTGCCGCATCAGCGCATCATAGCCGCGCAGCGACAGCGCCATCTGCGCCAGGGGATCGGCCCAGTGCGCGTCGAATCCCACCGAGACGAATAGCAGTTCCGGCGCAAACCGCCGCAGCGCGGGGGTGATCACCCGCTCCATAACGGCGTGATAACCCTTATCGCCCACGCCCGGCGGCAGAGGCACGTTGATCGTCGTGCCCTGCCCTGCTCCGGCGCCCGTTTCGCCAAGCGCGCCCGTGCCTGGATACAGCGGAGATTGGTGTGTGGAAATGAACAGTACGGACGGATCGCTGTAGAAAATATCCTGCGTGCCGTTGCCATGATGCACGTCGATGTCGACAATCGCCACGCGCCCCAAGCCATGCTGCCGCTGCGCATAGCGCGCCGCAACCGCAACGTTGTTCAACAGACAGAAGCCCATCGCTCGCGTCGGCGTGGCGTGGTGCCCCGGCGGGCGGACCGCTGCCAGACCGTTCGCCGCCTCACCGCCCAGCACCGTATCGACCAGCGCCAGCACGGACCCCGCCGCCAGCCGCGCGATTTCGTCCGAGTGCCCGGTCACATATGTGTCGATCTCAAGGCGTCCCCGTGCCCGCCCGCGTGTCGCCTCGATCCGCGCCAGATGCTCCGGCGCGTGCACGGCGAGTAGTTCATCCTGCGTCGCGGGACGTGGCGTTACCGGCAGCAGGCGCTCCGCTAAGCCGCTGCTGGTCAGCGTCCGGCTGATCGCTTCGAGGCGGCCCGCGTGCTCGGGATGCGATGGATCATCATGCAGCGCAAAGCGTGCATCGGTGGTGTATGCTGTCGTCATGGCGTCCTTCCCCCGCAGATTGTAAGAAAGCGACGCAAAAAACGCGACCCCCGCACTGGCGAGGGCCGCGCTTTTGTCTGAGCAATCTCCCGACGATGGGGCGTCGGATTTGCAGAGCTTAGTCGCCCGCGACAATCGCCTCGCTGATGCGCTCGGTTGCCGCGTCCTCTTCCATCACGACCCGGCGATCGCTACGACGCACCGACCAGACGATCAGCGCCACGCCGATCGCGATACCAGCGATAATGCCCACGCCATAGCCGCCGTATTGCACGACGACCGGCGCGACGATCAGCGCGACCAGGTTCATCACCTTGATCATCGGGTTCAACGCAGGGCCAGCCGTGTCCTTGAGCGGGTCGCCGACTGTGTCACCCACAACCGACGCCTTGTGGTTCTCGCTGCCCTTGCCGCCGTGATAGCCGTCTTCCACGTACTTCTTGGCGTTGTCCCACGCGCCGCCCGCGTTCGACATAAAGACCGCGAACAACTGGCCGGTCAGGATGACGCCCACCAGGAAGCCGCCCAGCGCCTGCTCCTTGAGCAGCAGGCCGACGACGATCGGCGCGACGACCGCGACGATGCCCAGCGGAACCAGCTCATACTGCGCCGACTGGGTCGAGATCCGCACCGCCTTGGCGTAGTCCGGAGTCTTGGTGCCGTCGATGATCTTCGGGTCGCGCAGTTGGCGGCGCACTTCCGCCATGATCTGCCCGGCCGCGCGGTTAACCGCCTTGATCAGCAGGCCGCTGAACAGCAGCGGCAGCGAGCCGCCGATGAGCAGGCCGACAAACACGATCGGGTCCGCCAGGTTGATAACCTCTTCAAAGGTCTGGCCTTCCGGCAGCACGCGCTGGATATCGGAGAAGTAGCTTCCGAACAGCGACACCGCCGCGATCACCGCCGAGCCGATGGCGACGCCCTTGGTGATGGCCTTCGTGGTGTTACCGGCTGCGTCCAGGTCCGCCATAATCTGGCGCGCCTCGGGGCCCATCCCGGCCAGCTCGCCGATACCGTTCGCGTTGTCGGAGATCGGGCCGAAGGTGTCCATGCTGACGTTGTTGCCGGTGTGCGACAGCATCCCGACGCCGATCAGCGTGACGCCAAACAGGATGTAGCTGTAGCGGTGCACATCCGGAACGGCGTGCATGCTCACCAGGAACAGCGCAAAGACCATAATCCACAGCGCGTGGAAGAAGCCTTCGACCAGGTGGCCGTTCCGCTGCCCGCGCACGATCTCGAACACCGACAGCGCCGCGCCGATGAGCGCCACCGGCAGCTTCCAGGCATCAGGGAAGTCCACGCTGTAGACCAGGATCGCCGCAAGCAGGCTCGCGACAATCACGAACAGCGCCCACACGCTCGACAGGTACCCCAGAGACAGACCCTCAAGAATAACCGAGGCCGGGCCAAAGCGAGTCGAAGCCGCAACCGTTTGCACGCGGGGGCTCTTAGCGCTTGTGGCATACGAAGTCAGCGGGTTGAACGTCACGGCCAGACCGACGCCCACCGCCACCAGCGTCGCCAGCGAAAGCTGACCGGCGTAGAGCCACGCCAGCAGGAACGTCGAGATGATCGTGATGCCGGACGAGATCTCGTAGCTCTTGTACATCGCCTCTTCGGCATCGTCCACGCGCCACAGCGACACGGCGTACGTCCCGACAATCGAGCTGATGACGCCAATTCCGCGCACCAGCAGCGGCAGGACGATCCAGTACAGCTCGCCGTTGATCGCGGTCAGCGCGAGGCCGAGGATCAGGCTAGAGACGATCGTCACCTCGTACGACTCGAAGATGTCCGCCGCCATACCGGCGCAGTCACCCACGTTGTCGCCCACCAGGTCGGCGATGACGGCCGCGTTGCGCGGGTCGTCCTCTTCCATACCGGCTTCGACCTTACCAACCAGGTCCGCGCCAACATCTGCCGCCTTGGTGTAGATACCGCCGCCAACACGCATGAAAAGCGCCAACAGCGTGCCGCCGAAGCCGAAGCCGAGCAGCACGTCAGGCGACGCCTTGCCGAAAATGATGAAAATCAGCGTGCCGCCGAACAGGCCGAGGCCGTCGGTCAGCATGCCGGTGATCGTGCCGGAACGGTACGCGATCTTCAGGGCTTCCTGATAGCCGCCACGCTCTGCCGCCGCGGCCACGCGCACGTTACCCTGCACGGCCATATTCATGCCGAAGAAGCCAACCATCGCAGAGAACGAAGAGCCCATCACGAACGCCAACGCGCGCGCAAACGCGATCACGGTCCGCGCACGGCCCTCGTCCCCGTCGAAGAACTCGTTTGCCTCGGGCGTTGGGCTTACCACATACACGCTTAAGAACATCGCCACCGTCAGGATCACAATCAGGATGGCGACTGTGCGAAGCTGCGTGCGGAGATAAGCATTCGCGCCGTCGCGGATGTACCCCCAGATCCGCTGCATCTCAGGCGTGCCCTTGTCCGACCCCATAATGAAGTTTCGGAGCCAGAAGGCATACCCGAGCGCCAATCCCGCGGTAGCAAGTACGATAAATATCATCACTTGCTCAAAGACTTCGATGTCCATCTGAAACATTTGATAAAACCCTCCTAGTGGGCAACGCCCAAGACATCGAGCGACTCGCGTTATCCCAGGACGCGATGACCGATCGCGGTTACATCCGGCAAATCCCCCCGCCGGATCATAACCTTCCGAATTGTACCCCCATTTCGGGACTCGGAGCAATGCGCGGGGTGTGTGGAAATACCCCATTTGTACGTGAGACTTTTCCCTTCTCTGTCGGGGAGAGCGTGGCTTGCGGCGTGGCAAGGGGAAGCGCGCATTTTGTACAAAAAGGCGAAAGCCCCGACCGCAGCCGGGGCTTTCTGGTTTGGCGCTGTGACACCTACAACAGGTGAGCTTAGCTCACGTGAAGGAGGGGTGTCACAGCGCCGAGTGTGGTACTACTACTATCATGCATCGACACCACCTCCTTCTTGTTTGAGATGGCAAGATTGGAGGGGCGCCTGGGGCCACAATTGTGCCGCCAGGCTGCCGAGATTATGGCACAGACCTCAGCCAATGTCAATCAACCTATCGGCGCGTCGCCCTACCAGCCGCGCGGTGCAGGGTTTTTGCAGGCGCCAGCCCGCTTTGCTAGACTAGACCGGTTACGCTCCGTTTCCCGACCGGGAGGGGAGAAAATGCGACTTCTGCGCGCGATTGGCGGACGTCTGCTGCTAAGTTTGATCATAGGGATCGCGTTGGGCGCGGTCAGCGCGGCGCGCGCGCAGGATTCGCCTGCCGTCGCGCAGATTTCGTCGCCCGGCGAAGGCGCGCACCTGTTCGGTCCGGTGAACATCACCGGCACCGCGCAGCATCCAGCCGCCTTCGACCGCTACACGCTGGAGTATGACCTGCTGAGTGACGTAAGCGCCGACTGGATCCTGGTGCAAGAGCCGGTCACCCAGCAAGTGCAGGAAGGCGTCCTCGGCACGTGGAACACGAGCGCCGTGCCCGATGGGATCTATCAGCTCCGGCTGCGGGTCTATCTCGACACCGGCGAGTTCAGCGAGGCCATCGTCTCGAACCTGCGCGTGCAAAACAGCCAGCCGACGCCCGTTCCGACGACCGGCCCGGCAGGCATCGCGCCCGGCGCTGGCGCGACGCCCGGCCCCACGCCGACCTCGCCCGTCATCCAGCCGCCGACCGTCATCCCGCAGTTGGCGCTCGAAGAACCAACGCCCGTAGAGTCTTCGGGCGGCGCGCCGGACTCAAGCCTGCTCCAGCGTGAGACAGGGACAGGATCCGCGTCGATTAACTTCTCGCAGGTACAGCAGGCGTTTTGCACCGGCGGCATCGTCGCGCTCGTGATTTTCGTGGTGCTGGCGCTCTACGCCGGAGTGCGCCGCGTTTCACGGGGCGGCCCGCCTCGCCCGCTCGCCGGAGACGACTACTAGACACAGGACAAACCCGTTATGCCCTGGTTCAAACGATCCGCTGCGCCCGCGCCGGGCGAGCGTTACATGCTGGTCGGCCTCGGCAACCCCGGCCGCGAATACGAGCACACCCGCCATAACATTGGCTTTCGCTGCGCCGATGCATTCGCACGCGCCCACGGCCTAAGCTACGAGAGCAAGAAGCGCTCTAAGGCCATTATCGCTGAAGGGACGGTCGCCGGGCGGCGCGTGCTGATCGCCAAGCCGCAGACATTCATGAACCTCAGCGGCAGCGCCGTGCAGGGGCTGGCCGCCTTCTACAGAATCCCGCCGGAGCGCATTCTTGTCGTGTTCGACGACCTCGACCTCCCGCCCGCAACGCTGCGTATCCGCTCGAAGGGCGGCTCGGGTGGGCACAGGGGCATGACGGACATCATCCAGCGGCTCGGAACACAGGACTTCCCGCGCATCCGCTTCGGGATCGGCCGCCCGCCGGGGCGCATGGATCCCGCCGACTATGTGCTCCAACGCTTCTCAGCGGACGAGGAACCGGTCATCGCCGAAGCGGTAGAGCGCGCCGTCGCGGCCATGGAAATGTGGCTGCGCGAGGGCATCGACGCCACGATGAACGCCTTCAATAATGGCACCTCTTCGCAAGCCGCGCCCGCTTCGCCAACCAAGAGGGATCGCGACTCCCATGCAACTTGACGGGCTTCTCGACCTTCTCCGCCGAACGAGCGCCTATCGCGATCTGCTTGGCGCGCTGGAACAGGGTGAGCCTCTGCCAGACCAGCACATTCTGCGCGCGGCGCGCCCGTTCGTCCTGGCTGCGCTCGTGCAAGACCTCAACCGGCCGCTGCTGATCATCGCCGGACGCGTCGATCGCGCCTACAACATCGCAGAGCAGCTTCCCGTCTGGCTGCCGGACCGCGCCGTCGAGCGTTTTGCCGAGCCGACAGCGATCTTCTACGAGCGCTCGCCGTGGACGCCCACCGCCATCCACAGCCGCCTGACCACGCTGGCAACGCTCGCCCCGCCCATCGGCCTCAAGCGTGGGGAGCCACAGCCGCCGCCGATCATCGTCACGTCCGCACTGGCGCTGATGCAGAAGACGCTCCCCGCGCGAGAGTTCCGCGCTGCCTCGCGCCTGCTCCGTGTGGGCGCGCAGGTCTCGCCAGACAGCCTGCTCCACACCTGGCTGCAGAACGGTTACGAGCCCGCGTCGATCGTTGTGGAGCCGGGGACGTTCAGCCGGCGCGGCGGCATTCTCGACATCTTCCCGGTGTCGGCGCGCTTCCCGGTGCGCGTAGAATTCTTCGGCGACGAGATCGACAGCCTGCGCAGCTTCGACCCGGCCACGCAGCGATCGCTGAATAACCTCGACCAGATCGCGATCACGCCCGCCCGCGAGGCGCTGCCGCGCTTCGGACCAGCGACCGCCGAAAAGCTGGCCGGGTGGTTCTCACGCCAGCCAGACCCGGCCGAGGACGTTACGTCTAGCCTGCCGGATTTTGAGCCGCTGTCCAACGGGGTGCCCTTCCCGCACCTCGAATACTACCTGCCCTACTTCCACAGCCAGCCCGCCACCCTGCTCGACTATTTGCCGGAAAATGCGCTGGTCGTGGTAGACGACTGGGGCGCGCTGCACGACAGCATGGCAGACCTTGAGGAACAGGCCGTCAGCCTGCGCCGCGAAAAGACCGCTGCCGGGCAGCTTCCGACTGACTACCCGCTGCCGTACCTAACCTGGGACGAGCTGCAAGACGAGCTTTCCACGCGCCCCACCCTGCGTCTCGGCACCGATCCGGAGCTTCAAAGCGCTCCCGGCGTCATGCTTGGGGAGCTATTCGCGCCCGGCCAGCGTTATGGCGGCCAGCTTCGCTACGTGCTGGACGAACTGCACCGGATCACCGGCCAGGGCGAGCGGGTGATCGTTGTCAGCCAGCAGGCACAACGGCTCGCGCAGTTGTGGGGCGAGCAGGACGACTACATCCCGCCCGTGTCGCGCATCTCCACAGCCGACGCGCTCGGCGACCTGACGTTTGTCGAGGGTACGCTCGCCGAGGGGTGGACGCTCTCCGACGAGAACCGGCGCGATCACCTGCTGACCGATGCGGAACTATTCGGCTGGCAGCGGCCGGAGCCACGCCGCCACGTCCAACGCCGAGCCGTCCCGCCCGAAGCCACCTTCGCCGATATGCAGGTGGGCGATTACGTCGTGCACGTCGAGTACGGCATCGGGCGCTTCGCGGGCCTGCAAAAGCGGCTGATCGACGAGAGCGAGCGCGAGTACCTGATCATTGAGTACGCGGGTGGCGACCTGCTCTACGTCCCGATCCACCAGGCCGACCGGCTCTCGCGCTACGTCGGCGCGGATGATCGCGACCCGCCGCTGAACCGGCTCGGCACGCAAGATTGGGCCCGCACCAAGGAAAACACCCGCCGCGCGGTCGAGGAAGTGGCGCGCGAGCTGCTGGAACTCTACGCCGCGCGGTCAAGCGTCGCCGGTCACGCCTTCAGCCCGGACACGCCCTGGCAGGCCGAGCTGGAAGCGTCGTTCCCCTACGTCGAGACGGAAGACCAGCTTCTCGCCCTGCGCGCCGTCAAGCAGGATATGGAATCACCGCATCCGATGGATCGCCTGATCTGCGGTGATGTGGGATATGGGAAAACCGAGGTCGCGCTGCGAGCGGCATTCAAGGCGGTGATGGACGGCAAGCAGGTTGCGATTCTCGTCCCGACGACCGTGCTCGCCCAACAACATTTCAACACGTTCACGCGCCGCCTGGTATCGTTCCCGATCAAGGTCGAGATGCTCTCGCGCTTCCGCTCGCCCGCAGAGCAGCGCGAAATCCTCTACGGGCTGTCGCAAGGCACGGTTGACATCGTCATCGGGACGCACCGGCTGCTTCAGGCGGACGTATCCTTTCACGATCTCGGCCTGCTGATCATCGACGAGGAACAGCGCTTCGGCGTCACGCACAAGGAGCAACTTAAGCGGTTCCGCACCGAAGTGGACGTGCTGACGCTGACCGCCACGCCGATCCCGCGCACGCTCTACATGAGCCTGACCGGCGTGCGCGACATCAGCATGATCCAGACGCCGCCCGAAGAACGCCTGCCGGTAGTGACGCACGTCGGCGTCTACGACGACAAGCTGGTGCGCCAGGCGATTCTGCGAGAGCTGGATCGCGGCGGGCAGGTCTACTTTGTGCACAATCGCGTGCAGTCGATCGGGGTGATTGCGGAACGGTTGCGCCGCCTGGTGCCGGAAGCGTCGATCGCCTTCGGGCACGGGCAGATGGACGAGCACCGCCTTGAAGAAATCATGACCGCCTTCGCGCGCGGGGATTACGACGTCCTGATCTCGACCTCGATCATCGAAAGCGGGCTGGATATCCCCAACGCGAACACGCTGATCGTCGACCGGGCAGACTGGTTCGGGCTGGCGCAGCTCTACCAGCTTCGCGGGCGTGTGGGGCGCGGCGCTAACCAGGCGTACGCTTACTTCTTCCACCCGCGCACCAGCCGCCT
>CBINGT010000092.1:0-10245 GCA_966250245.1 uncultured Anaerolineae bacterium | reverse complement strand
GGCGCACTACCCGGAGATGTACAGCACCGAGAAGCCGATGGAGATCATGTTCCTGAACAGCATCCGCGCCAGCGACACCTTTCCGCCGCATGACGCGTGGCTGGCCGGGTACGCGATCAGCTACTACTATTTCGGCTATCTGATCGCGGCAATGCTGGCGGACCTGAGCGCGGTCAACAGCGGGGTGGCGTTCAACCTGATGCTGGCGACGCTGTTCGCGCAAACGGGCGTCGGCGCGCTGGGCGTGGTGTATAACCTCGTGCGGGCGGCGGGGCGCTGGCGCGCGCGACCATCCGGCGCGGGATGGGCGATCGCGGCGGGGCTGCTGGCGGCGTGCTTCCTGATACTGATGGGCAACCTCGGCACGGCGCTGGTCGAGCTTCCTTATCGCGGCTATGCGTCCGGTCTGGTGGACGCAGACTATTTCGACTTCTGGGACGTGCCGGAGCGCGCGGGATCGCTCGCCGTGGCGGAACTGACGTGGGATGGCGAACCGCAGCCGCTACAGCAATGGGACGCGCCGCGTAACTGGTGGTGGTTCCGCTACAGCCGCGTGATTCACGACCTTGACCTTGCCGGGCAGCCGGAAGGCGCGCAGCCGATCGCGGAGTTCCCCAGCTTCAGCTTCGTACTCGGTGACATGCATCCGCACGTGCTGGCGCTGCCGTTCGCGGTGCTGGCGGTCGGGCTGGCGCTGAACCTCGTCCTGCGCGGTACGCCGTTGCGCCCGCTCGAATACCCGCTCTACGCGATCTGGGTTGGCGGGATGGTGTTCGTCAACTCGTGGGACGCGATCTATCTCGTTCTGCTGGTCGGCGCGGAAGCGTTGCGCCGGATTGTGGCGCGCGGCGGCTGGCTGACCACGCGCGATCTGTGGGAGATTGTGCGGTTCGCGCTGGTCATCGGCGGGCTGACGGCGTTGCTGTACCTGCCGTGGATTATCAGCTTCACCTCGCAGGCGGGCGGCGTGCTGCCGAACGTGATCTATCCGACCGCATGGCAGCAGTTCTTCCTGCAATTCGGCTTCTTCCTGGTGGTGCTGGTCGCGTTCCTCGTGGTCGAGGTGCGGCGCGCGGGGCGGCGCTTCGACGGGCAGGCCGCGCTGCTGGCAGCGTTTCTGACCGGCTTCGGGCTGCTCCTGCTGATGAGCGTGCTCGGCGTGGTGTTCTACGAAAACGTGTCGATTCGCGGCGCGATCTTTCGCGGGGCGGATTTTTCGCTGCCGCTCGGCGATCACCTGCCGGACATTCTGCGGGCGCGCGTGCCGGGCCTGCCGAGCGAGCTGCTTCTGCTGGCGATGATCGGCGCGATTGTCGGGCTGCTGTTCGCGCGGGCGAACGGGCGCGATCATGACGAAGAAACGGCTGACGAAGCGACCGACAATGGGGCCGCTGACGCCGAAGCCACCGAGCCGCGATCGCTGCCGTTCAGCCCGGCGACCGGCTTCACGCTGCTGCTGATCGGCGCGGGCGCGGTGCTGACGCTGGTGCCCGATTTCCTTTATCTGCGCGACAATTTCGGCGTGCGGATCAACACCGTCTTCAAGCTGTACTATCAGGGCTGGCTGCTGTTCAGCCTGGCAAGCGGGTTCGCAGTGTGGTCGCTGCTGGCCGGGCGCGTGACGGTGGGCGAGCGGTCGCCGGGCGCGCTGGCGGGGCGCGTGGTCTTCGGGGCGATCGTGTTCGTGCTGTTCGCGGCGGGGATGATCTACCCCGCGCTGGCGTTCCAGACGCGCGCGCTCGACGACGACCTGGACCGGCGCGCGGTGAAGGCGCAGCGCGACGAGTGTGTCGAAACGCCGGGTATCCCCTGCCCGGAGCTTCGCCCGCTGACGCTTGACGGGCGGGACACGTTCGCCGGATTCCTCGGCCGGGCCGAGTACGAGGTTGTGCAGTGCTTCGCCGCGCTCGACCGGCCGAAAGATGCGATCATCGCCGAGGCGCCGTTCCCAGGCGGGTATAATCCGTCGTTCAGCCGCTTCAGCGCATTGACCGGCGCGCCAACGCTGATGGGCTGGCAGGGGCACGAGGGCCAGTGGCGCGGGCCGACCTATCCTGAGGTGACCGACGCGCGCCGCGAAAACGGCCAGTACCGCGACCGGATCGTGGACGTGCAGGAGATGTACACCACGCAGGACTGGGATCGCACGTGGCAGATCATCGACCGTTACGGGATCGACTATATCGTGGTCGGCGGGGCGGAGCGGCAGATGATCGCGCGGCTGGCGGGCGAGGATACCAGCCTGCGCCGCGAGTATGAGCTGGGGCTGGCGAAGTTCGAGCAGGTGTTGGAGCCAGTCTGCGCGAACGAGGGCGCGGCGGTGTATCGTGTGTCGCGGAATTAGGGCGTGCTGGGTGCTGATGCCTGTAATGCGGGGCAGTGAGGTTTGTCATTTCGTAGGGGCGCAGCTTGCTGCGCCCGCTGGCGGACAAACCCACAGTGGTCCATGGGCGGAGCAAGCTCCGCCCCTACACGGCGTGTGTTTCACATCACGCTCAGAGTGGCCTTTGGCGCGCCGGTTCGGTGAGGTGAGAGCGGAGAGCAGAGCATGATGGTTGACGAAGCGGCGGTGTCTGAGCGCGACCGGTGGGACGGCGGGGTTGCCCCGGTGCTCGGCCTGCACGTGACGCCTGAGGCGCTGCTGTACACGCTGCTCGCGGTGATCGCGGTCGCGCTGCGCTTTGCCGCGCTCGGCGACGCGCCGCTCAACGACGACGAGGCGCGGCAGGCGCTCGGCGCGCTGCGGATGGTCAACGACAGCGTTCCGGGCGAGGCGACTGTCCCCGACAGCCCCCTGATGCTGGCTCTGCATGCGTTGACGTTCACCTTCGGTGGCCTGTCAGACGCGGCGGCGCGCTTCCCGAGCGCGCTGGGCGGCGTGCTGCTCGTGCTGGCGCCCGCGCTGTGGCGCCGCTACCTGAACCCGCTCCCCCCGCTGATTCTGAGTTTACTGCTGGCGATCTCGCCGGTTGCGTGGCTGGCGTCGCGGACGGTCAGCCCGGCGGTGTGGACCGCGCTGCTGGCGCTCGTTGGGCCGTGGCTGGTGCTGCGCTTTGTCGAGACGCGGCGCGCGCCGTATGCGGTCGCGGCGACAGTCGTGTTTGCGGCGATGGCGTTGCTGGTCGAACCGGCTGGATTAATCACGCTGCTGGCGCTGGCGGTGGGCGTGGCGTTCGCGTGGCTGACCGAGGATGATCCCGATGTGAACATCGGCGCGCAGGTGCGCGAGCTGCTCCGTGCGTGGCCCTGGGCAAATGGCGCGGCTGCGGCGGCGATTGTGGCGTTCGCGCTCGGCACGCTGCTGTTTTTCCTGCCGTCTGGCCTGACCGCGATCGGCAACGTGGTGAGCGGCTTCGTACGTGGGCTGACCGCACGCCCGGATGGGGCGAGCGTCGCGTTTCCGCTGCTGGTTGCGCTGCGCTACGAGCCGGGGATCGTGCTGTTCGGGCTGCTGGCGGCGGTCCACGCTGTGCGCGAGGGCGGGTTCTTCGAGCGGGCGCTGGCGGGCTGGGTGCTGGCCGGGATCGTCGCCGGGCTGCTCTACGCGGGAGCTGGCGCGGTTCATGCGCTATGGGTGACGCTGCCGCTGACGGTGCTGGTCGCGCTGGCGCTCACGCGCTGGCTGACGGAGCGTGTGAGTGTGGTGTGGCAGGTCCCGCGCTGGGGCGTGCCGCTGCATGCAGCGGTCACGATGGCGCTGTGGATCGCGGTCGGGCTGAGCCTGGTGCTGCTCGGCAAGCAGATTTTGATCGATCTCCCTGCCGGGGTGACGCGGCTCGATGCGCTGGTGGAGCAGGTGCTCGGCGGGCTGTATAGCCGCCAGAGCAACACCGCGCAGGCGGTCGAGGTGCAGGGCGTGCAGGTCTTGAGCACCGTCCTCGGCTACATCCAGCTTCGCGCGCTGCTGACGATCCTGCTGAGCCTGCTGGTCGGCATTCTCTACTTCCTCGTCGGCAGTCTGTGGGGCGCGCGGACGGCTTGGCACGGTCTGGCGCTCGGCACGCTCGGCGCGCTGATGCTGTTCGGGCTCGGCGCGGCGGGGCACGCGGCGACGGTTGGGCGAGGGGATCCGCGCACGCTGTGGCACGCCAACCCGGTGACGGACGACATCCGCGAGCTTGAAGAAACGCTCGAAACAATGAGCCTACGCGCAACCGGCACGCCGCACCTGATGGACATCACTGCGCAGGTTCCGCGCGATGGCGCGCTGGCGTGGGCGCTGCGCCGCTATCCGAACACGACGTTTGTCGGCAGCATCGGGCCAGAAGTCACCTCGGCGGCGGTGATCGCACCGCAGGTCGAGCCGGAGCCGGTGCTCGGCGCCAGCTACATCGGCAAGGACCTGATCATGCGCCGGGCGTGGTCGTTCGACTCTCTCTCGTGGCGTGATATGATTATGTGGCTGTATCGCGGGGCGTCGCGGATCGCGCCGGTGCCGAGCGAGACGATCATGCTGTGGGTGCGGGCCGACGTTTACGGCGTCGAGAACGTCCCATAGGCGGCGTTTGAGGAATCCACGTGGGCGGGGTGTAATGTGACTATGACGAACAACCAGCCACCACACGACGAGATCGCCGAGCGGGCGGCGAACGATCCGGACCTGCCGGACCTGATCGCGCGCTGCCTGGGCGGCGATCAATCGGCGTTTGCTGCGCTGTACGAACGCTATGCGCCCGCGCTCTACCGGCTGGCGTATAGCGTCCTGCTCGACACGCAAGACGCCGAGGACGTGCTGCAGGAGTCGATGGTCTACGCTTTCCGCAACCTAGATCGCTACGACCCGTCGCGCGGCGCGTTCCGCACCTGGCTCTACACGATCACGATCAGCCGGTGCCGCAACGCGCGCCGCCGCAAGTGGCTGCCGACGATCACGCTGGGGCATCTGCTGACGCTCGGCGTGGAGCCGCCGACGCCGCCCGCCGAATCGCCCGAGGCGCGAGCTACGTGGGAAGAACTGCAGGCGTCGCTGGCCGAGGCGCTGCGGACGCTGTCGCCCCGGCTGCGCGAGGCGGTCGCGCTGCGCTATGGGCAGGGGCTGACGTATCGTGAGATGGCCGAGATTATCGACTGCCCGCAAAAGACGGCCGAGAGCCGGGTCCGCCTGGCGCACGAGCAGCTTCGCAAGGCGATGAGCGCCGCGGATCAGGCCGCATTGCAGGAACTGTGGAGTCTGTGACGGAGCGACGACGGTGAACCGCCACGTGACGCATCTGATCGCCTCGTATGTGGAGGGGCGCCTCAGCCCGGCGCAGCGCGCGCAGGTGGTCGATCACGCACGGGTGTGTGCGCGATGCGGCGCGGCGCTGGCCCGTGAGGAGCGGATCGCGGCGCAGCTTGAGCGGGAGATGCCACGGCTGGGCGAGCCTCGCGCCGAGCAGATGAGCCGCGTGTGGGCCGACGTCTGGCAGCAGGTCCAGGCGCCGCGCTCGACGCCGCGATCGCGGTATGCGGGCGTCTGGCCGGGGTTGAGCATGGCGCTGGCCGTCTTGCTGATGATTGCGCTGGCGCTGCCGCTGGTGGCGCAGGGCGGTATGCGCGCCGAGGCTGCGCCGTTCGACACCGGCTCTAACCTGGTTCGCAGCACCGCCTCGCCCACTCCCGGCGGGACGAGTGCGGCGCGCGAGACACCCGAAGTCGGCGTGGCGAGCGCGCAGCCTGCCGCGACCGTCGCGCTGCTCGCCCCGACGGTGGGCGCAAGCCCGGCGCCGATGCCCGTTTCGACCGTTTTGCCGGGCGAGCCAACTGACGTAGCTCGTTGGTAGCTGCGCTGTCGAGCAGTACCCCCTTCCTTCCGACCTGCGGTCGGCGTTCCTTCCCCCAGAACGAGGGAAGGAAAAGAACGGGCTAAGCTCCCCTTCCCTCCTTGTGGGGCCAAGGGGCCGGGGGTTGGGGTCCTAAGCGCGAGTGCATGACGCGCGCTAGGCAGGAACCATGCGAATGAGCGAGCGCCGGACCGGGCGAAGGATTCGCCGGGCCTCGGCGCGTGTGATTTGAGCGAGATATAGACCGTATGGCAACACGCGAAGAGATCTACTCCCCGCCCGGAACGCCCACCCGCGAGGCCGCCGTCAATCGCGTGCTGACGCGGGCTTATGCGCTGAACTGGGAAGCAATCGCCTACGCCGCGATCCTGATCCTGGCGCTGGTCACGCGGCTGGTGGACCTCGGCACGCGTGTGATGAGCCATGACGAAAGCCTGCATACCTATTACTCGTGGCGGCTGTACGAGTTCGGCGAGTTCCAGCACACGCCGCTGATGCACGGCCCGCTGCTGTTCCACATGACGGCGCTGTCGTACTTTCTGTTTGGCGACAACGACTTCACGGCGCGCCTGTATCCTGCGCTGCTGGGCGTGCTGATCGTGATGTTCCCGGCGCTGTTCCGACGCTGGCTGGGGCGGCTCGGCGCGCTGCTGGCGTCGGTCATGTTCCTGATCTCGCCGCAGATCCTCTATTACAGCCGCTACATCCGCCACGACATCCCGACGATCTTCTTCGCGCTGGTGATGGTCTACGGCATTCTGCAATACATCGACGGGCGCCCGATCCGGCGGCCAGGGTGGCTCCTGGTGATCGGCGTAGGGCTGATCGGGATGCTGGCGTCGAAGGAAGTTGCGTTCATCTACATCGCGCTGTTCGGCAGCTTCCTGACGTTCTATTGGCTGATGCGTGTCGTGCAGGACGTGGGGATCCAGCGCGTCGATCCCGATGACGCCGCGTGGCAGCCGCCGCGCTTGCAACTTGTGCTCGGGCACGTCCTGCTCGCGGCGCTGATCGGGCTGGTAGCGCTGACGCTCGGCGCGCTGGTGCGCCAGTTCATCGCGCCGATCCGCTGGATTCCGTCCGCGCTGCCGGTGCAGGCGGCGCTGTTTGCGGTGCTGTGGATCCCACTGGCCGGTTCGGGGCTGATCCGCCGCGCGCTCGGACGCCGGGGCGGGGTGGCGAGCGCGCTCATGCAAGGGATGGCGCGCGGGCGCTCGGCGATGCTGGTGCTGGTGACCGGGGCGATCCTCGGCGCGCTGATCGCGCTGCTGGTGATCGTCGTGATCGACGTGATCAAGCCGGACACTATCTGGACACAAACGACTGTCCTCAGCGCGAGCGACCAGTCCACCGGCATGAATGCCACGAAAGAATACGCCGTTTCCACCGGCTTCGACGCGGGGATGTTCGTCCGCCTGGTGACGTGGATCGGCCTACCGACGCTGCTGATTCTGTTCGTCGTGTTCCTGTCGGCGGTGTTCAACTTCCCCGGCTCATTACCGATCCCCTGGCGGGAGCTTCTGCTGATCCTGCTGGTCGCAGTCGTGGTGGCGGGCGTGCTGGTGATGTTCGAGCGGCGCAGCTTCGTCTCCGAGACATCCGCGCAGCCCTTCGCCGCCGATCCGACTGCCGCCGCAGAGCACGCCGACGGCGCCTACGACAACACGCCGATCTGGGTGGCGTGGGGCGTCGGGCTGGTGGCGGTGATCCTGGTGGTCGGCTCGCGCATGCTGACCGGGTTGTGGGACTTTCTCAACCGCCAGCCGATTTTCGACGTGCTGATCGTGATCGGCACGCTGATCCTGCCGTGGCTGACGGCGTTCCCGGTGTATCTGGCGGGCTACAACCTCGAAAACTACAACGTGCAGGTGCAGGAAGGCGCCGACACGGTCCGCGCGTCGTTTATCGCGCTGGTGCCGTTCCTGGCCGTGTCGATTGCGGTCGGCATAGCGTGGAACTGGCGGCGCTGGCTGCCGGTTGCGGCGCTGTTCCTCGCGATCTTCGCGTTCTTCTTCACGACCGTGTTTAGCAACCAGAACGGCCTGGTGACCGGGGCGATCGGCTCGCTGGGGTACTGGCTGGAACAGCAGGAAGTTCGCCGGGGGAGCCAGCCGCAGTATTACTACGTCCTGACGCAGCTTCCGGTCTACGAGTATCTGCCGCTGATCGGCGCGCTTGGCGCGGGCGTCAGCGGGCTGGGGATCTTCTGGCGCTTCCGGCGGGACCGGCGGCTTGAGGCGCGTGCGGCGGAGTGGGCGGCAGAAGACGCGGCAGAGGCGGCCGAGGGCAATGGGGCCCCGCTGCTCGACGTCGATCCGGCCGCGACAATCGCTTCCGATATGCGCGAGACGCAGATGGTCGAGCGCGAGGACGGCCAGCCCGACGATCCGATCGAGCCGCCGCCGAGTGTGATCCGCTACACCGGCGTGCCGGGGCGGCTAGTCCGCCCGTACGACCCGGCCGAGGAAGCGCGTCACCGCCACGACGATCCCGAGTGGATCGGCGCGCTGCCGTTCCTGGGTATGGTTGGTTATTGGGCGATCCTGATCCTGGTGGCGCTGACCATTGCGGGCGAGAAGATGCCTTGGCTGACCACGCACCTGACCGTCCCGCTGATTCTGCTGGCGGGCTGGTGGTTCGGGCGCGTGGCGAGCGGGCTGCGTCCCGCCGCGCTGCGCGAGGGCAACGGCTGGACGTTGCTGGCCGCGATCCCGGTGGGGATGGTGGCGCTGGCGCACGTGCTCGTGCAGCTTTGGGGCGAGAACACGCCTTTCGCCGGGCGGCAGCCGGATCAGCTTGCCGCCAGCGGGACGTGGCTCGCAGCGGTGATGATCGTTCTTGGCGCGCTGTACATCATCGGCCGTGTGGGGCGGCGCGTGGGCTTCGCGCAGCTTGTGCGGCTGGTCGGCGTGACGGCGTTTGTGCTGCTGGCGATCCTCACCGGGCGGACCGCCGTACTTGCCGCCTACATCAACTACGACTACGCGACGGAATACCTCGTTTACGCGCACGCCGCGCCCGCGATCAAGACCGTGCTCAACGAGATCGACCGGATCGCGGCGCTGACCAACGAGGGCGACAACATGCGGATCGTCTTCGACGACGAATCCTCATGGCCGTATACGTGGTATTTCCGCGATTACACGAATTATGGGTATCTGCGCGGCGAGGCGGGTAGCGTCGATCCGGCGACGCTCGACGGGGCGCGCGTGGTGGTCGTCGGCGGCAAGAAAGCGGGCGACGTGCGGCGCATCCTGGGCGAAGCCTACTACGAGACGAGCTACATCCGCCTGTGGTGGCCGATGCAGGAGTACTTCAATCTGACGTACGATCGCGTGGCGAAGGTGTTCCGCTCCGCCGACGATAACCTCGCCTCGCCGTACTATCGCGAGGGGCTGTTCGACATCTGGTGGGACCGCGATTACAGCACCTACGCGCAGGCGATGTGCATCGACAACCGGGTGGCGCGCTGCGAGGCGGAAGCCCAGCTTGGCGAAACGGCCGACGATCAAGAGCGCAACCGCAGGGCGTGCGAGGCGGCGGTTGTGTCGGAGTGTCGCGGCGACCAGCGGTTCGCGGTCAACAACTGGCCGGTGTCTGACCGGATGTACGTCTTTGTGGACAAGTCGATCGCCGCGCAGGTGTGGGACGCGGGCATCGGCTCCAGCAGTGTCAACATCCGCGAGCCGGAGTACCCCGAAGACCAGGTCTTCCGCCCGATCCCGGCGCTTGACGCGTGGGGCGAAGACCTGGGGTTGATGGGTCCGCGCGGCCTCGCGATCGACGCCGAGGGGCGCGCCTACCTGACCGACACCGAAAACAACCGCGTCCTGGTGCTGGAAGATGGCGAGATCGTGCTGACGATCGCGCCGGAAGACGATCCGTTCCGCCAGCCGTGGGGCCTGGCCGTCGCGCCGAACGGCGACATCTATGTGGCCGACACGTGGAACCACCGGGTTCGCGTGTTCAGCGCGGACGGCGAATTGCTCCGCCAATGGGGCCACGAGGGGATCATCTCGCAGGATGCATCTCCTGAGGCGTTCTGGGGCCCGCGCGACGTGGCGATCGGGCTGGATGGCAGCGTCTACGTCGCGGACACCGGCAACAAGCGCGTGCGCGTCTACACGCCCGAAGGCGAGCTGATCCGCGACCTCGGCGGGGCAGGCGCGGGCCTGGGCCAGCTTGACGAGCCGGTCGGCCTGGCGATCCATCCGGTCACGGGCGATCTGTACGTGGCGGATACGTGGAACCAGCGCATTTCCGTGTTCGACGCGAACGGCGTCGCGCTGCGGACGTGGGACGTCAACATGTGGCACACCAACCGCCAGTCGTACAACCGGCCCTATGTGGCGATTGACCCGTCCGGCTCGCTGCTGTACGTGACCGATATGGACGACAAGCACCGGATCGTCGCGTACTGGCTGGATGGCACCCCGGCGCTGTCGTTCAACCTGCCGAAAAACCTTGAGGCGGGCGTGCTCGA
>CBINGT010000091.1:0-10247 GCA_966250245.1 uncultured Anaerolineae bacterium | reverse complement strand
GTTGCGGCGGCAATCGCTCCGGCCAGCACGTGCCCGTCAAAATCGAATGTTCCCCGCATCACCGTGCCGCTGCATTGCTCGCTCTCGTCCACCCGGTCGTAAAACGCAGCCAGCGCATCGGGTGTGTCCCACACGAACGTCTCGCCCGCCGCGCTGAACAGGAACTCCGTGCAAACGCCATCGAGCAGCGCGGTCAGGTTCTCGTATGGGCCGCTGTCCGTGACCAGCAAGGGCGTCGCGCCGGCTGCGGCGGCGAGTTGCGCGGCGTTCGGCGTGGCGGTGATCACGACCTTCTCCGTGCGGTCGAGCGCGCCGCACGCGGCGATCAGCGCGCAGGCGCACGCCAGCAGGAGAGCGATTCGTAAGCGCATGGCGGTATCCTTGAGAGAAATCAGCAGTTAGCGGTTAGCCATTGAGTGCTTGTTCGAATGCTATGAGCGTCTGTCGCTGGTGTTCTCCGCCGGGCAATGGCATTCGTCCCATCTCGATGCACAACTCAGCATTGCTAATTGCTAACCGCTGCCCCGCCATTGTAGCGCAGAATTGGCCGCGTCGAAGCGGCGGGCGCGTGGGCGTCTGGTGGACATTCATTCCGGGCGGGCGTATACTCAGCCCTGATCCACAGACCCGCGCCGCGCTCTCAGGAGCCGGGTAGGGCGCACACGGACGGACCAGCACATATCATGGAACCAACAGAAGCTTATATCGCAATTGAAGGCGTGATCGGAGTGGGGAAAACCACGCTTGCGCGCTTGCTCCAACAGGCGATCGGCGCGCGGCTGGTGCTCGAAGTGTTTGAGGAAAACCCGTTTCTGAGCGACTTTTACACCGATCGCTCGCGCTACGCCTTCCAGACGCAGATTTTCTTTTTGCTCAGCCGTTATCACCAGCAGCGCCAGCTCCGGCGCATCCCTCGCCCGCTGATCAGCGACTACATGTTTGATAAAGATCGCCTGTTCGCAGAAGTAAACCTGTCGGGCGACGAGCTTCAGACGTATTACAGCGTGCAGGAAGCGCTGGCGGAGAATATTGTGCGGCCGGATCTGGTGGTCTTCCTGCAAGCCAGCACCGACACGCTGATGGACCGCATCATCGCGCGCGATCGCACGTACGAGCGCAACATGGAGCCTGCGTACATCGACCGGCTGCGCGTGGCCTACGACGCGTTCTTCAGCACGTACACCGCCGCGCCGGTGCTGACGATTGACACCAACAACCTCGACTTTGTGAAGAACGACGACGACCGCGAGGCCGTGTTCGCGCGGATTCGCGGCGCGCTCGGCGAGGGGCCGAGCCAGCCCGCGCTGCCCGGCCTGGAGCACGTCGAGGCGCCGGTGGTGCAGGTCGCATCCTCTGTCGCGTCCGTTGAGCTGCCGCAGCCGGGGCGCCTGGTCGATTTTCAGCGTTTCCACCGCGATCTGGACCGCGACAAGGGCTTCTCGACCGATCCGGGCTTCAATTTCATGCTGCTTCAGGAAGAGGTCGGTGAGTTGGCGCGCGCCTTCCGGCAGCACCTGCTCGCCAAAGAAACCGGCCAGCCGGACGCGGCGCTCTCTGCCGTGCGCGAGGAGCTGGCCGACGTGCTGGCGTATGTGCTCAAGCTGGCGAACTACGCAGGCGTTGATCTGGAATCGGCTTATCTGGAGAAGATGCGCCGCAACCAGGAGCGTTCCTGGCATGCACCTGCGGATTCGGAAGGGAACCCGGCATGATCACGCCCGTGAACCCCAACAAGCAATTCGTCGCCATCGCGGGCAATATCGGGATCGGGAAATCGACGCTGACGAGCATTCTGGCCGAGGCGTTCGGCTGGAAGCCGTTTTACGAGGCGGTCGACGAGAACCCCTATCTGGCCGATTTTTACGAGGACATGACGCGGTGGAGCTTCCACTCGCAGGTGTTTTTCCTGTCGCGGCGCTTGCAGCATCACCGCCAACTGGTCGATCACCCCGGCTCGGTCGTGCAAGACCGTAGCGTCTACGAGGACGCCGAGATTTTTGCCTGCAACCTGTACCAGCAGGGGTTGATGAGCGAGCGCGACTATCGCGCCTATCACGATTTGTACGAGGGCGTGCGCGCGTTCCTGCCGCCGCCTGATCTGCTGATCTACCTCAAGGGGAGCGTCGAAACGCTGCTCCACCGCATCCAGCTTCGCGGGCGAGACTATGAGCGCGAGATTTCGCCGGACTATCTGGCGCAGCTTAACACGCTGTATGACGCGTGGATCGCGCGCTGGGATAGCTGCCCGGTGCTGGTCATCCCGGCGGATGAAATCGACTTTCAGCACGACGCCGACGCCCGCGACCTGGTGGTGCGCGGCGTGCAAGAGGCGCTCCGTCCGGCGACTATTCGCTATCTGCACCGGCCGGGGGAGACGCCATAATCCCGCCAAAGTGGGGGATGTGCTAGAATCCGCTCTGGGGAGGGAAAGATGCAGCGGCCTATGAGCGCAACGCGCGGAATCCAGGCACGCCTCAGCGAATCCTTGCGCTTGACGCTGGTCTACCGGCTGGCGCGCGAGCTCAACGCTGAGCTGCGCTCTGCGGACGTTGTGCGGCGTGTGCTGCATTCCACCGCCGAAGCGCTCGGCACGCCCTACGCCAGCCTCGTCAGCCTGCGGTGCGGGGAGATCGACACGGCGTATGCGATTGGCGGGGCGCCGGGAACCGATCCGCGGCCAGTACTGGCGCGCGTGCTGCGCGACGGGCTGGCGGGCTTCGTGCTGGAGAGCGGGCGCACGATGGTCGTCAACGACATCGAGGTGAATCCGCTGTGGCTGCCGCTGCCGGACGAGCCGCTTTCCCCGCAGATAGGCTCGGCGCTGTGCGTGCCGCTCATTCACGCCGGGGAGACGGTCGGCGTGATGACGCTGGCGCACCCGGCGCGCGAATATTTCACGGCGGATGCGATCAACCTGACCGCGACGATCAGCGAAATGGGCGCGGCCGCGCTGAGCAACACGCTGCTGGTGGAGCTGGCGCGCGAGGCGGAGCAGCGCTACGCGGCGCTGTTTGACGACGCGATTGTGCCGATCATCATCACTGACCTGCAAGGCGCGATCCAGGTGGCGAACCGGCGCGCGTGCGAGTTTCTCGGCTACACTCACGACGAGCTTACCGAGCGCACCATCGCCACGATTCACGGCGAGACCATCGGCACGCTGATCGGCGACGACTACGATCGCTTCCAGCGCGGGCAAGAGGTGCGTTTTCGCTCGACCATCTTTCGCAAAGATGGCACGCGCTGCCCGGTCGAGGTCTACGTCAAGCAGGTCAATCACGGCGCGGCAACCGACCGCGTCCAGTGGATCGAGCACGACCTCAGCTCGCAGGTCATGGCGGAGACGCTGCGCCGCGACATGACCGCGATGGTCTATCATGACCTGCGCGGGCCGCTCGGCAACGTGTATTCGAGCCTGGAAGCGCTCAGCCGCTTGCTGTCCGACTCGGATAATCTCGCGATCCGCAACCTGCTGGAAGTCGCATGCCGCGCGAGCCAGCAGTCGCGGCGGATGGTCGACTCGCTGCTCGACATTCACCGGCTGGAAGAAGGGATGCGCCTGCGGGGCCGCCACAACAGCGATCTGAACGCTTTGATTCAGAGTGCGGTGGAGCAGTTGCAGCCGCTCGCCGAGGAAAAAAGTATCAGCATCAGCCTCGCGCTGGCGACGGACCTGCCGCTGGTGTACGTCGAGCCGGACATGATCGAGCGCGTGATCGGGAACCTGATCGACAACGCGATCAAATACACGCCGGAAAATGGCGTAATCGCGATCAGCAGCGCGAGCAGCGGCAGCGAGGTGTATGTGCGCGTGAAAGACAGCGGGCCGGGCATCCCGCTCGACGCGCAGCAGTCGATCTTCGATAAGTTCGCGCGCGTGCGCTATCGTGACGCGCCGCGTGGCGTAGGGTTAGGGCTGGCGTTCTGCAAGCTCGCGGTCGAGGCGCATGGCGGGCGTATCTGGGTGCAAAGCAATGCCGAGATGGGGTCGGTGTTCACCTGCGCGTTGCCGATCGATGCGCCCGCGACGAACGAGCTGCCGTACCTGGGGACAAACGCACTGTGAGAGCGAACCTGCGACCTGTGTTGAGAGCGTTTGGCTTTCTGCTGGCGGCAAGTTTGCTGGCGGCGTGCGGTGGTGAGGCGCAGCCGGTCATCGTGACGGCGCTGCCGACCGAGACAAACACACCCGCGCCCTCGCCCACCGAGGCGCCGGTCGCTGCGCTGCCGACCGACACTCCCTCGCCGACGCGCCCGGTTATCACGCGAACGCCAGGGACTCCGGCGGGGTTCCCGTTGGTGCCGACCGTTTCGCCTGCGCCGGAGACGCTCACCGCGACGGTAGCGCCGACCCGATTCGCGACTGCGATTGAATATTTCACCACGGACAGCGAGTTCGTGACGCCCGGCGAAAACGTTACGCTGTTCTGGAGCGTAGAAGGAGTAGACCGCGCGCGCATTTTCCGCGTGGATGAAACGGGCGAGCGGCTGTCGCGCTGGGATGTGATGGGCGAGGGACAGTTGACGGTCGCCACGCGCCCGCAGGACCGGGACGTGGCGCGCTTCCTGCTGACCGCGCAGATCGGCGCGACCGAGATCGAGCAGCTTTTGCAGATTCCGCTGCGCTGCGTGGATATGTGGTTCTTTGACCCGCCGCCGGATGCCTGCGCCGCCGCACCCGCCGAGATCACCATGCAGGCCGAGCAGACCTTCGAGCGCGGGCGGATGGTGTGGGTCGAGGCGCTGGACCGGGTGTACGCTGTCTTCGAAGACGGGTTGCAACCGGGGTGGGCGATGTATCCCGACGAGTTCAACGAGGGCGACCCAGAGCGCGACGACTCGCTTGTGCCACCGCCAGGGCTGGAGCAGCCGATTCGCGGGTTCGGGCTGGTGTGGCGCAGCAATCCGCGAGTGCAGGATCGGCTTGGCTGGGCGACCTCGCCGGAAGTGCCGTTTGAGGGCATGATGCAATCGGACTCCGCCGACCTGGGCCTGGGCACGCTCTACCTGCGCCTGCGCGACGGCGGGATTCTGGCGCTTGACGCGCGAACGAACGAATGGGATGTACTGGTCGCAACGGGGGATTCAGCCTCACCGTAAAACGGTCTAGGATGGGATAGGAAGCCGGATGTTAAACGAGCCTTCAGTCTTCTCTACCGGACGCGCGGCAGGTGAAGCACGGCCGCCCGTAGCGGCGACTGTGCCTCAACCGCGCGTTTCGTACCCGGAGCTTGAGGCGGCGGTTCAGGATGTGATGGACATCTACAAAGTCAGCTACGACCCGCCGCCCCCCGCGCAGGTCGCGTTTACCGGACGCCTGCGCATCGACAGCGAAGCCGCCTTCGAGCAGTTGGACGCTGCGTTTGGCGCGCATGACTATCACGCCTTGCTGACGACTGACGAAGCAGGGCAGCACGTCGTGCTGGCGATCAAGGGGCGCATCCAACCACGCCCGCGCCCGTGGTGGCCGAACGCCGTGCTGGTCGTGTTGACCTTCTTCAGCCTGCTCTATGTGGGCGCGGTGCAGCAGGCTGGGATCGACAACCGGACCGAGGTTTCGCTCTGGCAGGGGCTGCCCTATGCGCTGAGCCTGCTGCTGATCCTCGGCGCACACGAGCTTGGGCACTTCTTCGCAGCGCGCTATCACAAGGTTGCTGTTACGCTGCCGTACTTCATCCCGATGCCGCTGTTCTTCTTCGGCACGCTCGGTGCGTTTATCCAGCTCCGCGAGCCGATGCGGAACCGTAAAATCCTGTTCGACATCGGCGCGGCGGGTCCGCTGGCCGGGCTGGTCGTGGCGATTCCGGTGCTGTTGATCGGGCTGGCGACCTCAAATGTCGAGCCGCTGCCGTCCGAGCCGTACATTCTCGAAGGCGACTCGCTGTTCTATGCGGCGGCCAAGACGCTGATTTTCGGCGAGTATCTGCCGAACGGCTCCGAAGACGTGTTCATTAACCAGCTAGCCAAAGCGGGGTGGACCGGTCTGTTCATCACCGGCCTGAACCTGATCCCGCTCGGCCAGCTTGACGGCGGCCACGTGATTTACACGCTGCTGGGTCGGCGCGCGCAGCGGCTTTACCTGCCGCTGGTAGGCGTGTTCCTGGTGCTGTCCTTCTTCAACTCGTCGTGGCTGCTGTGGACGCTGTTGCTGTTCTTCCTGGGGCGGGTCTATGCGGCGCCGCTGGACTCTGTGACGCCGCTTGACTCGCGCCGCCGGTGGCTGGGTTGGTTCACACTGGTCGTTTTCGTGCTGGTGTTCGTGCCAAACCCGCTCAATATCATCCAGCCTTAGGCGAATTTCGATGCCACGCGCAGCCGAACGTTCCACGACGCAGGCCCGCAAAAGCACGCGCGGCCGCCGCAAAAAAACGGCGCCCCCGACGCTCCGCGAGCGGATCGCGCGCCGGATGCGCCGGTTGTGGTATGCCGCATTCGTGTTTGTGGTCGCGGTCGGCGTGCTCGACGTGCTGTTTCTTTTGGGCGTGACCAGTCCCCAGCAGATCCGCGATGCCGTGCTGTCTCCGCTGCGGCGCACCGGGTCGCAGTTCATCACCGACTCGTCTGCGCCGCTCGCTTCGTTCTACGCGCCATCCGTGCTGTACTGGGAAGACTCGATCCAACGCTGGGCGGACGAGTACGGCGTCAACCCGAATGTGATCGCGATCGTGATGCAGATCGAGTCGTGCGGCGATCCAGAAGCCGTGTCCAGCGCGGGTGCGCTCGGCTTGATGCAGGTCATGCCGATGCATTTCACTGATGGCGAGAACATGATCAATCCGGAGACAAACGTCCGCCGGGGGATGGGCGTGTTCCACGAGTGCCTGAGCCAGTTCGCCGGGTGGGATCTGGGGCGCGCGCTGGCGTGCTACAACGGCGGGCCGGGCGTGCTGAGCCGCTCGTTCGAGAACTGGCCGCGCGAGACGCGCTCGTATTACAACTGGGCGACCGGTATGTGGAATGAGGTCGTGCGCGGGCGGGACTCGAGCGGCACGCTGGATACGTGGATGAGCGCGGGCGGTTCGCGGCTGTGCCAGCAGGCGCTGCGCCGCCTCTCAGAGACGTCGCCGCTGGCCTACCAGGTGGACGGGGCCAACACCGAATAATCGCGCGGGCTGTGCGTAGAATCAAAGAGCCGAAAGGCTTGTCGCCTTCCGGCTCTCTTGTTTGTTCAATCGGCCAAGAACAGTGCTAAGCAGTCGGCGCCGACATGTTCAGGACGATGTTCGGCTGCATCTTGATGCCCGGCCCCATCGTCGAGGTCAGCACGGCGCGGCGGACGTACGCGCCCTTCGCAGCGGCAGGGCGCGCGCGGCGCACGGCGTCCATCACGGCCGCCATGTTGCCGATGAGCTGCTCTTCGGGGAAGCTCACCTTGCCGATCGGGACGTGGATGTTCGCGGTCTTGTCGTTACGGAACTCGATACGACCAGCGCGGGCTTCTTCGATCGCGCGCGGCAGGTCTTCGGGGGGAATGAGCGTTCCGGCCTTGGGGTTCGGCATCAGGCCGCGACGGCCCAGCACCTTACCCAGACGGCCGATCTTGCGCATCATCTCGGGAACCGCCAGCGCGACGTCGAACTCGGTCCAGCCCTCGTCGTTAATCCGGGCGATCACTTCGTCGTCGGCGATGATGTCCGCGCCCGCTTCACGCGCGATCTGCGCGGCCTCGCCCTCGGCGAAGACCAGCACGCGGACGGTCTTGCCCAGGCCGTACGGCAGCAGGACGGTCGTGCGGATCTGCTGGTCGCTGTGGCGCGGGTCAATGCCGAGACGCAGGTGCAGCTCGACCGTTTCGTCGAACTTGGCGTACGAGAGTTCCTTGATCAGCTTGACCGCATCCTCGGGCGTGTACAGCTCGTCACGATCGAGTTTTTCAGCGGCGGCCAGGTATTGCTTTCCGTGTTTTGCCATGAGATCAGTATGCTCCTTGTGGTGTCAGCGAGCGCTTGCAGCGCTCTCCCACAGTGTCAATGCGAACGAATAGAGAGAACTAGCCCTCGATGACCACGCCCATGCTGCGGGCGGTGCCTTCGACCTGCTTCATCGCGCCTTCGACGTCGATCGCGTTGAGGTCCTTCATCTTGATCTCAGCGATCTCGCGGATCTGCTCACGCGTCAGCTTGCCCACTTTGTCGCGGTTGGGCTGCGACGACCCGCGCTCCAAACCGGCGGCGCGGCGGATCAGGAAGGCGGTCGGCGGGCTCTTCAGAATGAACTTGAACGAGCCATCCGAGAAAATGGTGATCTCCGCCGGGACGATCTCGCCGATGCGGTTGCTCGTCCGGGCGTTGTATTCCTTGCAGAAGCCCATCAGGTTGATGCCGTGCTGCGCCAGAGCCGGACCGATCGGCGGCGCAGGGTTGGCCTTCCCGGCCTGGATCTGCAAGGTGACGACAGCTTTGACTTTCTTGGCCATGTTTCTGTTCCTTACTTAGTGTTGGCGGACAAGGCGGCTCGCTCAGGAGCCGCCGGCGGTCGATCCATATTGCCAGCCGGTGCGGTCAGGCCTTTTCGACCTGCAGGAAGTCGAGCTCGACCGGCGTTTCACGGCCGAAGAACGAAACCAGCACGCGCACCTTCGCTTTTTCCATGTCGATATCGCCGACCGTTCCAATGAAGTCGTTGAACGGGCCGTCGATAATCCGAACCTTCTGGCCGGGGCGGAAGGTCACCTTAACGGTGGGCGCTTCTGCTTCCATCCGGCGCATAATCTGGGCAACTTCCTCGGGGCGCAGCGGCGTTGGCTCGTTCCCCATGCCCACGAAGCCGGTTACGCCCGGCGTGTTGCGCACCACATACCACGAGTCCTCGTCCATCAGCATCTGGACCAGGATGTAGCCGGGGAAGACCCGGCGCTCGACGGTGCGGCGCTTGCCCTCGCGGACCTCGATCTCCTCTTCGGTCGGAACGACCACGTCGAAGATCTTGTCCTGCATGCCCATCGTTTCGATCCGCTGCTCGATGGCGTGGCGAACCTTGTTTTCCTGCCCGGAATAGCAGTGTACGACGTACCAGTGACGTTCGTCTTCGGGCTGCTCCGCGTCGTCTCCGGCGTCGCTCAGGATGTTGACGCTGGGCTCAGGAGAGTCGTCCTGCTCGCTGGGCGTGTCGTCGCTGTCTTCGTCCAGATAGAGAGGCTCTGGATCGAAGTCCACGTCGTCATCTTGATAATCGTCAACAAACATTGCTACTGCCTTTACACTCAACGCTGGGAGCGTTTTCGGTTATGGTCTGGGAAGTGGCTTGGGTTGCGGGACAGTCGCGGGGCGCCGAACGCCTGGCTAGACCCGTTTGCGCACCAGAACCCAGGTGCCCGCCACGACCACAGCCGCGATCAGCGCGACGAGCAGGAAGGTCCCTTCCGAGTCGGGGCTGAACGCCTGTTGGAACCACCACGTCAGAAATGTGCTGAGCAGGCCCAGCGCGATCGAGAAGAAGACGGTCACCGCCAGCACCACGCCCGTCAGGCGCAGCGTTTCTTCCCGGCTCGGCCAAGTGACCTTCGCCAGCTCGGTGCGGACGCCGTGAAAGTACGCAGCGATCCCGCGAACAACCGGAATGCGCTCGATCAGGCTTTGGGACTGCGCCCGTGGCTTGGCCGGTTGGCGAGAGGCTGCGGCGCTGCGCTCACGGCGCGACGCGTCGGCGTCGCCGGCGTTACGACGGCGGCTGGCCGGCGGCGCAGGAGTTTCTCCGTTGCTAGCCGGGTCGTTGATGCTGCGAGTGCGTGTACGTGCCACTATAAGCTCCTCGGCAATAATTGACCATCGCTCATATCTAAGACACCGTCGCGAAGGACGGTGTCTAATCGTAGCGAGTGTTTTTTAGGCAGGGGAGGCAGGACTCGAACCCGCAGCCTACGGTTTTGGAGACCGTTGCTCTGCCAAATTGAGCTACTCCCCTGAATCGTGGGGCAAGGTTCACCCCGACACAACTCACTAAGCGCTTAGCTCACTTCGTCTCGCGATGCAGCGTATGCTTGCGGCAGCGCTTGCAATACTTGTCCAGTTCCAGGCGCTGCGGATCGTTCCGGCGGTTTTTCATCGTGGTGTAATTCCGCTCCTTGCACTCGGTGCAAGCGAGGTGAATCACCATCCGAACGTCTTTCTTCTTCGCCATGACTCACTCACACTACTCGACGTGATGTCGAGAATGGGGGCCGCCAGCCGTGCCAGCGGCCCCTCGCTTAGCTTATTCCAGGATTTCGGTGATGACACCGGCGCCGACGGTCAGACCGCCTTCGCGGA
>CBINGT010000090.1:0-10290 GCA_966250245.1 uncultured Anaerolineae bacterium | reverse complement strand
CTACACGCCGCCCCGACGGCCTCGTGCGGTCAAGACCGGCGCCGCCTGTCGCAAGACGGTTTCATCGTCGCGCTGATCCCGATCGACGACCGCAAGGAGCTGGTCGGCGAGCCGCAGATCGTCAGCCGTGGGTTCGTCTACCTGAACGGCGCGGAAGACCTGATGAACTCGGCGCGGCGTGAGATCAAGCAGCAGTACCGGCGCGGATCGCGCAGCGTCCAGCGCGCGCTGGAAGACTACTTCTACCGCGAGACGCAGCTTCGCCCGGTCGTCCTGCCGCAGTACATCCAGGTATAGCTGGCGGCAGCGATAAAGTAGCGGAAAAGCAATCAAAAGCAGCGAGAACACCGAGCCACTGGCCGGTATTCTTCGCTGCTTTTTCGCTCTAGTTAGCTGTGATACGCTGGCCTTCTACGGTGGCGGCAACAGCGGCGCGATCTCTGGGCAGTATGCCTGCGCGGCCTCGATCAGCGCCAGGTTGTCCCATTCGCCTGACGCGAACGCCAGTGTCCCATTCTCGTCGCGGCAAACGCCCGGTCCCTGCGCCGACGCGGCCATCGCCAGCAGGAAGCTTAAGCGCGGCGCGGCGAACGAGGTCCCGCTGACCGGCCCGGACGTGCTCTCGAACTCGCCTGGCATCATCACTTCGCCGTAGTTCGAGATGCGCTTCCGCTGGCCGGGAGCATCAGACTCCGCTTTGAGCAGCGGATCGTCGTTCTGTTTTTTCCACGGCGCGCTGGCGTGGAAGCCGGTCCCCGTGCTGGCACTGACGCTGACCACCTGGCCCCACGCGCCCGGCCAGAAGGGATAATCCAGCCCGAAATTGCCCGCCGCGGCGACCGGGATCACGTCCGCCGTGCGCGACGACAGCAACGTCTGGATCGGGTCGAGGTCGGTCGCCGTCTGCGCCTTCTGCGACATCACCGGGAAAACCGTGTCGTCGTAAAACATCACCGCGCGCTGGAACAGGCTGCGATAGCGATTCAGATTCTTGGCCTCGCGTGCGCTGAGCAGATCCCCACCCATTGCGGCGAACGCTTCTAGGTACTCGCACGGCATAATCGCAAAGCTCATGTTGATCACGTAAGCGTCCGCAGGGTTTGCATCCAGCGCATCCTCGATCAGCGCGGCAGCTTCTTCGGTCGTCGCGCCGTGAATGTCGACCGGCACGAGCGAGACAAACGCTCCGGCATTCGCGCTGGCGACCATTTCCTCAAGCTGCTCCATCACCAGATCGCCATGCGGCACGGTGATCGGATTCGCCGACACGCCGCGCACCGCGAAAGCCTGCCCTTCCAGGCTGATCGCGCAGGCTTCGTCTTCGGCGTAAGATTCGTCGGCGAGGTCGCTCAAGTCCGGGCTGGTGAAATCGTCCACCACCAGAATGACGACCTGATACTCGCCCTGCGCGTGGACCGGGCCAGCTCCGGCTGCGGGGATCAGCGCGACCAGCAGCGCCCCGGCGACGATCCAGCAGGCGATCCTTTGCAAGACTGTGCGCGTGCGTCTCATGATCGACTTCCCTTCTCCGGCAATCAGCCGGTCACTCCACCGAATAATTCGCGGATCGCATGTATGCAGTGACTTCCTCGGCTTTGGCGTGCATCCCGCTCTCGCGAAATAGAGCCAGCGCGCGGTCGAAACACTCGCGGGCAGACGTGTGATCGTCCAGCCGGTGATGGTCTTCGCCCATCGATTGCAGCGCGTGCGCCCGGTAGATGCGGTTATCCTGCGCTTCAGCGATCGCCAATGCGCGCCCGTGATGCTCCAGCGCGGCGGCAAACTGGCCGAGCGCGTGCTCCGCCGAGCCGAGGTTGAGCAGCGCGAAGAAATGCGCTTCGGGATCGTCCATCTGCTCGGCGAGCGCGGCTTCCTCAGCGAAATACCTGCGCGCTGCTTCGAAATCGCCCTGCGCCTGCGCGAAGTAGCCTTGATGCTCCAGCACGAACGCCAGCAGGAAGCCGTCGTCCAGTTCACGGGCGATCCGGTAGGCTGCGTCGAAATGCGCGGGCGCGTCGTCCTCGCCCTGATCGGCGCGCACCTTGCCGACCGCGCACAGCAGCAGCGCCTCGCGGTCAGGCCGCCCCAGCGCGCGTGCCAGATCGAGCGCGCCCTGGTACGCCTCAAGCGCATGAGGCAGATCGCCCCGGTCGTAATACGTGTTGCCGCGCTTGCCGAGCAGCGTGTGACGCGCCTCGTCGTAGGCCGGGCCGAGCGCGGCGGCAGCTTCGATCGCCGCATCCAGACGGCTGAGAAAGGCGGGCGAGTGGCCCATCGTGGCAAGATACGGCCCGCACAGCGCCAGCATCATCTCGACAAGGGACACGCGGTCGCCGGTGAGGGCGGCGTGCTCTGCCGCGCCGAGAAGGTTGCCGATCTCCGCGTCGAGCGTGGCGACTTCGGACTGGTGCGCCAGCGTATACGCGTGGCAGGCTCTCACCACCGCGCCCCGGTCCCGCCCCAGACGCGCCGCAATCGTGGCCGCGTAGCTGTACGCCAGGTCGTGCACGCGGTAAACGGTCGTGCCGCCCTCCCCGCCCGTCTGACGCTCCACCAGCCCGCGCCGGTGCAGCACCGTCAGCGCATCCGCGATGGCGGATTCATCCCGATCCGTCAGCCGCGCCATCAGTTCGACCGTCGCGCCAGGCACGAACAGCTCGCCGAATGCGAGGAAGATCGCGCGCAGGTCTTCGTCCAGCGCATAGAGGCTCGCGTTGAGCAACTCGGTGATGCTGGTCCGGCCTTCTTCCGCGAACGCGCCAGGCATGGCGATCGCGTGCGGCGCGGTGGCGATCCGGCGCAGCAGCTCCGCCGTGCTGATCTGGTCAACCTTCAGCATCTTCCCGGCAACTTCCAATGCGAAGACGTGATAGCCAAGCTGGCGGCACAATTCGTCCGCGGCCGCATCTTGCTCGAACTCGGAACCCGCGTAGTAAGCGAGCGCGGCGCGGGCGTCCCCCGGCTCCAGCCGCCCGACCTCGACAATCTGATCGAGCGCATAGCGGTGCTGCGAGGTGACCAGGACGCTCATCTGGCGCGGCACGGCTTTCAGCACCTCGAACAGCGCCGGGCCGTCCCACGCATCGTCCAGCACCAGTAACGACACTTCCGAGCCGGACAAAAGGCGGCGTAACACCTTCGGACGCTCGGCGTCAGTCGCGCTGGCGACCGCAGGCTGCCCGTCGAGCGGGCGCGCCAGCGCCTCGTACAGGCTGCGCGCCGGGTCGCTGCCAACATGCAGCCACAGGACCGCGCCCTGCCCGTCGTCAATCCAATCCGCCGCGATGGTCGCGGCGAGCGCGGATTTGCCCATTCCGCTGAAGCCCTGCAACAGGACGCGCCCCCCATCTTGCAGCAGGCCGCGCACCCGGCGGACCATCTCGCGCCGCCCGATCAGCTTGCGCGGCAGGTTCGGCACTTCCTCGGCTTCGTCGGCGAGGATCGCGCTCGTCGCGCCGGGCCTGCGTGCAAGGCGATCTTGCAGCCAGACTTCGAGCGAATGGCGCACCTGCTCCGCCAGGTCGTCCAGCGTCTTAAACCACTTGGGCGTGATGCCGGTAATCACGTCGCTCTGCGCGTTGAGGAAGGCAGTCAGGCGCGGATCGCGCTTGCCCGAGTCGACATCTTTGACATAGATGTGCCGGTCAATCCCCCATTCGCTAGCGCGCTCGAACTCGTCTACCGTCCACTCGCCGTACTCGTTCCAGAACAGGCCGATGTATAGTGCCGACTGCCTCAGCGCGTCCAGATACACGTCGCGGATCGAGCGGTTCGCGGCAGGCGCGTCGGCCTCGAAGGTCCACGCGCGCAGCGTCACCAGCTCGTGCCCCACCTCGGACACCAGCCGGTGCAGCAGTTCACGCTCCGGCGCAAGCTCTTGCATCTTGGAGCTGATAAAAACCTTTAAATCTGTGGTCATCAGGAACCGGCGTTTCTTTAGTTGTGTTGTCGGTCAGGCTGCCCTGCTCTCCATTATAGCGGACCTTTCCCGCCGGGCGGCGTGCGCCTCAGATTAAACAAATTTAATCGGCGTTTTACGGAGCGTTAAACGCCCCTAAACGTCCGCTGAACCTGCCGCCGCTATGCTCTCGCGTGGTGGGTGGGAGAGCACGGTGGAAAGGGGCTGCCGGATTTTCCGGCGACGATGACGAAAGATCCTCAACGCATGCAGCGGCGCAGTCGATGGGCGGGCGGACTGCTAGCGCTCGTCCTGGTGTGGGCTGCGCTCAGCGGGTGCGCGTCTTCTGCAGCAGGTGATGAGCCGGGCACTACCGCGCGCGCCATCCAGAATAAAGGCTCCGACACGCTGGTAAACGTCGCGCTGGCCTGGGCCGAAGCATACCGCGAGGTCGCGCCGGACGTGGCGATCGCCGTGACGGGCGGCGGCTCCGGCACCGGGATCGCGTCGCTGATCAACGGCACGGTCGACATCGCCAACGCCTCGCGCGACATCAACCCGGACGAGATCGCGGCGGCGCGCGCCAGCGGAATCGAGCCGGTCGAGTTCGCCGTCGCAATTGACGCGTTGGCGGTAATCGTCCACCACGACAACCCGGTCGACCGCCTGACGCTTCCCCAGCTTGCCGACATCTACACCAGACGCATCACGAACTGGAAAGACGTTGGCGGGCATGACGCACCGATCGTGCTCGTCTCCCGCGAGAGCAATTCCGGCACGCACGTCTATTTCCTCGAAGAAGTCGTCCGCCTGGGCGATCCCGACAACCGCGACATTTTTGCCGCCCAAACGCTGATGATGCCGTCCTCGGTCGGGATCACGAGCGAGGTTAGCCGCAACGTCAACGCCATCGGCTATGACGGGCTGGGCTACGTCACCGAAGAAGAAAAGATTCTCGCCATTGCCCGCGACGACGCATCACCCTACGTCCTGCCCTCGATCGAAACTGCCGCTGATGGCAGCTATCCGCTGGCCCGCTTCCTGTACATGATCACTGCCGGAGAGCCGCAGGGCGTCATCGCGGACTACATCGACTGGATCCTCGGCCCCGAGGGGCAGGCGATTGTGGCGGACCTGGGCTTTGTGCCCATCGGCGAGGGATAAGCGAGAGATAGTTTATGAACCTGACGCAGTTTGCCAAAGAACGCTACGCCGAGGCGGCGGTCCGCGCTCGACCGGCAGGCAACCGGATCCGCCAGCGCTGGACGGAGTTCCTGGTTGAAGGGATGATTCAGCTCTCCGGCGTCTCGACGATCGTGATCGTAGCGCTGATCTTCCTGTTTCTGCTGCGCGAAGGGCTGCCCACCTTCCTCGACATCCCGCTGCGGCAGTTGTTCGGCGGGCGCTGGTATCCGATCGAGGGGCTGTACGGGCTGTGGCCACTGATCGTCGGCTCGCTGATCGTCACGGTGGGCGCGGTGGTGATTGCCGTGCCGCTCGGCCTGACGACCGCGATCTACCTGGGGGAGATCGCGCCGCCGTGGCAACGCGAGATCCTCAAGCCGCTGATCGAAGTGCTGGCGGGCATCCCGTCAATTGTGCTCGGCTTCCTGGGCTGGGTCGCGCTGGCGCCGATCGTGCAGAGCCTCGGCGCGCCGACCGGCCTCACCGCGCTGACCGGCTCGCTGATCCTGGCGTACATGGCGCTGCCGACGATCATCAGCATCTCGGAAGATGCGCTCTACGCCGTGCCGAAGGAGTATCGCGACGGCGCGCTGGCAATCGGCGCGACGCAATGGCAGACGATCTGGCGCGTGGTGCTGCCCGCCGCACGGTCCGGCCTGGCGATGGCGATCATGCTCGGCATCGGGCGCGCGATCGGCGAGACGATGGCCGTGATGATGGTCACCGGCAACGCCGCGTTCGTGCCCGAACTCGGCCTGGACATGCCGCTCAGCCCGGTCCGCACCATGACCGCGACCATCGCGGCGGAAATGGGCGAAGTGGCGCAGGGCAGCCAGCATTACAGCGTGCTGTTTGGGATCGGCATCGTCCTGTTCGTGATCACCTTCGCGATCAACATGCTCGCCGGGCGGCTGGTCGGCGTGACGGTGCGCCGGAAAGGGGGAAGCGTATGACCCGCCAGCATACGCAGAAAATCGCGGTTGCGTTGATCACTGCCTCGGCGGTGCTGGTCGTCATCCCGATCATCGCAGTGATCGCGTATATCGTCGTGCAGGGCGCCGGGGCGATCAGTTGGGAGTTTCTGACCGCTCGCCCGCGCAACGGCATGACCGAGGGCGGCATCATGCCCGCGATCCTCGGCACGCTGATCCTGACGCTCGGCACGTCAATCGTCTGCATCCCGCTCGCGCTCGGTGCCGCGATCTACCTGGCGGAGTACGCGAAGGATAACCGGCTGACGCGCTGGGTCCGCCTGGCGATCGTCAACCTGGCGGGCATCCCGTCAATCGTCTACGGGCTGTTCGGGCTGGGCGCGTTCGTGCTGTTCATGCAGTTCGGCACGTCGATCCTGGCCGGGTCGCTGACCCTCGGCATCATGACGCTGCCGGTCGTGATCAGCACGGCGGAAGAAGCGATCCTCTCCGTCCCGCAGGAGTTCCGGCTGGTGAGCCAGAGCCTCGGCGCAACCCGCTGGCAGACGATCCGCCATCAGGTGTTGCCGCACGCCCTGCCGGGGATCATCACAGGCGTTATCCTGGGGCTGAGCCGCGCCGCCGGGGAAACCGCGCCGATCCTGTTCACGGTCGCCGCGTTCTACCTGCCGACGCTGCCAAGCTCGATTAGCGATCAGACGATGGCGCTGCCCTACCACCTCTACGTGATTGCAACGCAGGTGCCGGGGATGCCGCTCTCCGTACAATACGGGACGGCGCTGGTCCTTCTGCTGCTTGTGTTGTCGCTGACGCTCGTCGCGACCATCATCCGCACGCGCATGCGCCGCCGCCGGGACTGGTAAGCCATGAACATTCCGCCCAAGCTCGAAGTGCAGAACGTCTACTTCACCTATGCCGACGGGACCGAAGCCCTGCGAAACGTCTCGCTGAAGATCGACCCCTTTCAGATTTTTGTGCTGTTCGGCCCGGCCCGCGCCGGGAAGACCACCCTGCTGCGCCTGTTCAACCGGCTCTCCGACCTGATCGAAGGCGCGACGGTGCAGGGCTCAGTGCTGTTCAACGGGCGCGACGTGTTCGCGCGCGGCACGGACGTGATCGATCTGCGGCGGCGGATCGGAATGGTCTTCGCCGTGCCCACGCCCCTGCCCGGCACGATCCGCGAGAACCTGACCTATGGGCTGAGGATGGCGGGTATCCGCAACCGCGACGAACTGGAAAGCCGCATCGAGCGCTCGCTGACGCAAGCCGCGCTATGGGACGAAGTGAAGGACCGGCTCGACCGCCCCGCCTCGGCGCTGTCCGGCGGGCAGAAGCAACGCCTGTGCATCGCGCGCAGCCTCGCGCTGGAGCCTGAGGTGCTCATTCTGGACAATCCGACCTCGGGCCTCGACCCGCTCTCGACCGCGATGGTCGAAGAAAGCCTGCACGAACTGAAACAGCGGTACACGATCATCATGGTTCCCCACAGCGTGCAGCAAGCGGCTCGCGTCGCGACCCGCGCTGCGTTCATGCTCGACGGCGAGATCATCGAAGTGGGCGACGGAGACCAGATCTTCGGGCAGCCGCAGGTGAAGCGAACGGAAGACTACGTGACAGGACGGTTCGGCTGATGGCAACCGATCACGCTCCCAAGATCAAAGTGCGGGATTTCAGCTTCTACTACGGGGATTTCCGCGCACTCAAGGGCCTGACCCTCGACATCTACGAGAACGAGATCACCGCGCTGATCGGTCCGTCCGGCTGCGGCAAATCGACCTTTCTGCGCTCGATCAACCGCATGAACGACACGATCCCCGGCGCCCGCGCCACCGGCCAAATCATCCTCGACGACCAGAACATCTATGATCCGCTGGTGGATGTGACTGAACTGCGCCAGCGTGTCGGCATGGTTTTCCAGCGCCCGAACCCGTTTCCGCAGTCGGTCTACGACAACGTCGCGTTTGGACCGCGCGTGCTGGGTATGAAGGGTGACCTGGACGACATTGTCCGCGAGAGCCTGGTCGCCGCCGGGCTGTGGGACGAAGTCAAGCACCGGCTGAACGGCCCTGCGCTGGCGCTCAACCCCGGCCAGCAACAACGGCTGTGCATCGCCCGCGCGATCGCCGTCAAGCCGGACGTGATCCTGATGGACGAGCCGTGCTCCGCCCTCGACCCGGTCGCCACGCTGCGCGTCGAAGACCTGATGCACGAGCTGTCGGAGAACTACACGATCGTCATCGTGACGCACAACATGCAGCAGGCCGCGCGCGTCTCGCACCGGACCGGCTTCTTCTGGCTGGGCGAGCTGGTCGAGTTCGACCTGACCGAGCGCATCTTCAGCACGCCGCGCGAGTCGCTCACCGAAGCGTACATCACCGGGCGGCGCGGCTAGGATTCTGCCCGCGCTTCGATTACACTTGAGCATAAGCAGCCGGTCACACCGATCGGCCTGCGACCCATTTGCAGACGCGGCACGCGTCAGAGGATGGCTGGTATGTCACTGCGGGAACGATTTGACCGAGAGCTGAAAGACGTGCGTCAGAGCGTCATCGACATGGCGCAGTTGGTTTACGACCAACTGGTCCTCGCGCTGCAAGGTATGGAGACGCTCGACGCCGACATTCCGGAGCGCATCTTCGCGTTCGATGAGAAGGTCAACGAGACGCGCTTTAACATCGAAACGCGCTGCTTCCGCCTGATCGCCACGCAGCAGCCAACCGCGGGCGATCTACGCTTCGTGATCGCTGCGATGAACATCATCATCGACCTGGAGCGCATGGGCGACAAGGCGAAAGACATCGCTGCGACTATCGCGCAGCTTCAACGCTCCCCGAAAACCGTCCGCAGCGCCGGGCTGGAGCGCATGAGCAAGCTGGTGAAGGCGATGCTGCAAAGCTGCATCCAGGCGTACGCCAACGACGACATCGCGCTCGCCCGGCAGGTCGCAGAGCGCGACGCCGAGCTAGATGCGATGTTTCGGGAAATGTTTGACGAGATGATCGAGCTTGCGGTGGAGTCAAAGAAGGGCAAGAAGATCACCGCCTCATTCGGCGTGATCCAGGCCGCGCAACACCTGGAGCGGATCGGCGACCTGGCGACCAACATCGCCGAGCGCGTGATCTATACCGTCACCGGTACCATCGAGGAAATGAACATCCACACCTACAAGCCGGCGGACCAGGCGACCGAATAGCCCGCCGCTGTTTCCTACCGCGCGATAAAGCGAGCCGCCCGGGATGGTGTATCCCGGGCGGCTGCGTGTCTGTTGGCACAGACTTATGCTTCGCGGTCCGGTGGAACCGGGTAGGCGAAGCGAAAGAAGTTCTCCGGATCGTAGGCTGCTTTCACGCGCTGCAGCCGGTGATACGCCTCGGTAGAAAAAGCATCGACCGTGTGCTCATCTGCCTCGTCCTTGCCGAGGAAGTTCAGAAACACGCCGGGAATGTGCGGCGCCAGCGCCTGCTTGAACTCCGCGATGTACGCCTCAACCTGCTCCTTCCGCTCGGGTGTCGGCGTCAGCGCGACCACGCTCAGCGCCAGCGGCGCGTCACGATGGCCGAGGGCGTTCGCATCCGCGTGGACGCGAGCAATCGCCCCGCCCGTGTGCCGCACTTCCGTCGCAACCAGCAGCGGCGGCAATCCCTCTTGTGGAAGCGTGTAGCGCAGAATCGTGTCGATCGTCTCGTCGTCCAGGTCGCTCAACCACGAACCGGACGACACGCCAGGGACCGGTTCTTCCGGGTCTTTGCTAATCGACGCAACCTCAAGAAACGGCATTGCGCGGAAACTGCTCATGATCGGCGGCATCCAGTCCAGCCAGTATTTGACCAGCGCCTCGCCTTGCTCCAGCGGGCCAACGTAACAGCCGCGCAGGATCACGCCCGACTTGCCGCGCAGAAACTCCGGAATTTGCGGAAGTGAAGTGAAGTTCATAGTAACGATCGAGGTCGTCAGCTCGTCCGGCGCAGACGCGATCCAGTCGCGATAGCGCTGATAGACTTCCTTCGCCACCTCGATCGGGTACAGCATATCGCCGCCGTAGACGGTCGACACCGGATACAGGCGGATTTCCATGCCAGTCACAACCCCGAAGCCGCCACCGCCGCCGCGCAGCGCCCAGAACAGGTCGCTGTTTTTCGTCTCGCTGGCCTCGATCAGACGCCCATCGGCGGTGACGACCTCGAAGCGCAGCACGCTGTCGATCGCCATGCCGTACTTGCGCGCCAGCCAGCCCATCCCGCCGCCGAGCGTGTACCCGACCGCGCCCACATCCGG
>CBINGT010000089.1:0-10294 GCA_966250245.1 uncultured Anaerolineae bacterium | reverse complement strand
GCTGGCTTGAGGCGACTGTCCTGCCGGTGGACCAGTTGGTGCTGACCATCGGCGGCGATCTGTTCGATGAGCCGGTCGACGTCGCGCTGGCGTACAAGGTCGCCGTCTTGCTGCGCGGTCTGGCGCAAAGTCATCCTGACTGGCGTCTGCCGGAGTTCGCCGAGGAACTGGGCGTTATCAGCGCCAACCAGCGCAAGTTCATCGGGTTCGACGACGCCGAAGTCGGCTACGCGCCGAAGCCAGGCGTGGTGACTGTCGCCACGATGCACGCCGCAAAGGGGCTGGAGTGGGATCGCGTCTACCTGATGGCGGTCAACAACTACGGCTTCCCCTCGGCGCAGCCGTATGATACGTATATCGGAGAACGCTGGTACGTGCGCGACAGTCTCAACCTCGAGGCGGAGCTTCTGGCGCAGCTTGACCGGCTCGCCGGGATCGAGCGCGAGCCCTATCGTGAAGGCGAAGCGACGACCCGCGCGCGGCTGGACTATTGCCGGGAACGCCTGCGGTTGCTGTATGTCGGGATTACCCGCGCACGCAAGGAGTTGATCGTGACCTGGAACACCGGGCGCTATTCGCAGAATGGGATCGAGAACCGCCCCGCCCTGCCCCTCATGGCATTGCTGGGCTTTCTTCAGCAGGAGCGCGGTGAGCGATGATCGTTGGCGAAAGACCACACACGCTGCCGGATGGCTTCATCTTCAGCCAGGGCAGCCTGCAAGACTACGCCGACTGCCCCCGACGCTTCCAACTGCGCTACGTCGAGGGGCAGCCGTGGCCTGCCGTTCAGACCGAGCCGCTGCTCGAGCGCGAGCGGCACGCCCGGCGCGGCGATCGTTTTCATCGCCTCGTGCATCGGCACCAGATCGGCATCGAGCCGGAAGAATTGGCCGAGTCGGTCGCCGATGATCCCGATCTCGCTCAGTGGTGGCAGGCGTATCTTGCCTATACCGAGCTGCACGCGCTGTCTGGCCGCCGCCTGCCGGAGCATGTGCTCGTCACGGATCTGGACGGCCATCGCTTGCAGGCGAAGTACGACCTGCTGGTGGTAAACCCATCCGGCGCGGTGACGATCTTCGACTGGAAGACGTATGCGCGGGTTCCGGCGCGCGCATGGCTCGAAAGCCGCCTGCAAACGCGCGTCTATCGCTACGTGCTGGCGCGGGCAGGCGTTGGGCCAGGAGTCGAACCGCTCAGCCCTGAACAGATCCGCATGATCTACTGGCTGCCCACCCACCCCGCCGAGCCGGTCACCTTCACCTATTCGCAGCCCGAGTTCGCGCAGGATGAGGCGGCCCTCGCCGCGCTGCTGGCAGAGATCGATGCCAAGCTGTCGAGCGGCTCGTCGGGAGCAATCCCTGCGATATGGCCTCTTACCTCAGATGAAACTCGCTGTCAGTTCTGTGAATACCGGTCCTTATGCGATCGAGGTGTGAGAGCGGGGATTGCTCCCGACGAGGTGATTGACAGCGAGTTCGATCCGTCTGGTCTTCTCAGTCTGGAAGACGTCGAAGAGGTTGGGTTCTAGGCTTCTAATGACTACACGAAGTCAACGTGTCTGGGCGGAGCCATCCGATTGCGCGGTTGACCCGGCCCTGGAGCGCGACCTCGGATTGCACCCGCTCGCTGCTCGCATCCTGACGCAGCGTGGGATCGCCACAGTCAACGCTGCGCGCGCCTTCCTCGATCCGGCGCACTATCATCCTGCCGCGCCCGACGAACTGCCCGATCTCCCAGTGGCAGCGGATCACATCTTGCGAGCGATCCGCGACCGCGCGCCGATCCTCGTCTGGGGCGATTTCGACGTCGACGGGCAGACGTCCACCGCGCTGCTGGTCGAGGCGCTCACTCGGGTCGGTGCGCAGGTGGAGTACTACATCCCGCACCGCATCCACGAATCGCACGGCATCCTGGTCGAGAGCCTGCAAACCCAGCTCGAAACGTTCCCCGCTGCCTTGCTGCTCACATGCGATACCGGTGTGTCTGCGCATGAGGCTATTGACTATGCGAAGCGCCGTGGCCTGACCGTCGTCATCACCGACCACCACGACCTGCCGCCGCAGCTTCCCGCCGCCGAGGCGGTCGTCAATCCCAAGCGCCTGCCCGCTGATCACCCGCTCGCCGCGCTGCCCGGCGTGGGAACCGCTTACAAGCTGGTCGAGCAGCTTTACACGCAGCTTGGCCGCGCCGACGAGCTGGCCCTGTTTCTTGATCTGGTCGCGCTCGGCATCGTGGTCGACGTCGCGCAGCAGGTCGCGGACACACGCTACCTCTTGCAGCGCGGCCTTGCCCAACTGCGTGTCACTCAGCGCCCTGGGCTGCTCGCGCTGTTCGCCACTGCAGGTCTGCACCAGGCGCAGATCGGCGCCACCGAGATCGCTTTCCAGATCGGGCCGCGCCTCAATGCTGCCGGTCGGCTGGACGACGCGCGCCCCGTGGTTGAACTTCTCACCACACAAGACCGGAGTCGCGCCGAATTTCTCGCCTCGCATCTGGAAGCGCTCAACCAGCAGCGCCAGCTTCAGACGCGCCAGATGCTCGCTGCTGCCCGCGCGCAGATCGAGCAGGACACAACCGCGCTCGACGGAGAAGCGATCGTGCTGGCCGGGCGTGACTGGCACCCCGGCCTGATCGGCCTCGTCGCCAGCCAGCTTGCCGAACAGTATTGCCGTCCGGCTGTACTGTTTTCGGTGTCCGAAGACGGCATCGCGCGCGGCTCGGCCCGCTCCGCGCCCGGCTACGACATCGGCGCTGCGGTCGCCGCGCAAGCCGATCTGCTCATCGCGTTCGGCGGGCATCCCGGCGCGGCAGGGCTATCCCTTCACGAAGACAAGCTTCCTGCCTTCCGCCGCCGCTTGTCGGAAACCCTGCGTGCGACGCGCGATCCAGCGGTCGATTCGGCTCTTGCAATCGACGGCATCGTCCAGTGGCGCGAGCTATCGCCTGCGCTCGCCAGTGCGCTCGAACGGTTGGCGCCGTTTGGTGAGGGCAATCCGCCGATCACGCTCGTCGCGTGCGATCTCAGCTTGCGGAGCCACGCGCAGATGGGCCGCACGCGCCAGCATCGCCGCCTGACCGTTCAGGACGCATCCGGCGCGCGCCAGACTGTCCTGTGGTGGAACGGCGCCGATCAGCCGCTGCCCGAAGCGCCGTTTGATCTGGCGTTCCGCCTCAGCCTCAGCGCTTACCAGGGCACGCCGGAGCTTCAGCTTGAGCTGGTCGATTTCCGGCGGTCCGCCGGGGCGCCAGTCGTCGTGCCCGAGATCGAGCGCGACGTCATCGACCGCCGTGGCAGCGCCGATCCGCTGGCGGAGCTCCACGCCCTGCTCGCGGAATACCCTGGCGCGGCGGTCTGGGCCGAGGGCTATCGCCGCGCGGAGTCGCCCGGCCTGCCCGCGCGCGACTTGCCGCCATCCAGCACGCTGATCATCTACACCTCGCCGCCCGACCGGAGCGCGCTGGTTTCTGCGCTGGAGCGCATCGATCCGCAGACGGTGATCCTGCTGGCGGTTGATCCGCCGCTGCGCACCTTCCGGGACCTGACGCGCCGCCTGTTGGAGCTAGCGAAGTACGTCATCCATCACGCGGACGGGCGCACCACGCTCGATGAGCTGGCCGCCGCGACGGGCCACTCGCTCGACACGGTCGACGCCGTGCTGGCGTGGCTCGACGCCGAAGGCACGCTCAGCGTCCGCTGGGAGCCAGACGACACGCTCCGCCTCGCCGCACCGGACGGGGCACGCCGCGAAGACGCGGACCTGCGCCGCGCGCTCGCCGAAGCGGCCCTGACCGAAAGCGCAGCCTATCGCCGCTATATCCAGCGCGCCGACCCGCGCGCTCTGCTCGGCTGGACAATCGACGCATGACCAAACCCTATCCCATCCCTGCGCGCACCACGCGCATCGAGAATGTAGTCGTCAACTCGCGCTTTATCGCCACCGCCGCCCGCGCGGACAGCGTGGACGAGGCAAAAGCCTTCATCCAATCGATCCGCGCCGAAATGCCCGACGCCACACATCACGTCTACGCCTTCAAGATCGGCTATGGTGGCAGCGTAATCGAGGGCATGAGCGACGACGGCGAGCCGTCCGGCACGTCGGGACCGCCGGTCCTGGCCGTGCTGCGCGGCGCGGAGATCGGGGATATCGTCGTGGTCGTGACGCGCTATTTCGGCGGGACGAAGCTCGGCACCGGAGGGCTGGTACGCGCCTATGGGGGTGCGGCGAAGGACGTGCTCGCCGCGTTGCCGGTAGAATTGAAAATCGAGAAGGCGCTCGTCGGCATGACAGTCGAGTATTCGTATTACGAGCGGCTGAAGCTGCTGCTCGAAGCGCATCACGCGCAGATCGTCAACGAGGACTTCGCCGCCGATGTGACCGTCTTCGCACGCCTGCCCGCCGACCAAGTCCCCGCGCTGTCCGATGCGCTGCAAAACCTCACCGCCGGTCAGAGTGAGTTGATCGTCCTCGAACAGTCGACCGAGCCGTAAACAAAACGAGGCGATCCAATGACCGGATCGCCTCGTGAGTTTGCGTTCGGGATACGCTCAGGGCGTGTTTTCCGCCGCTTCGGCGACGGGCGGCCCCTGCTCGAAGTTCTCTTCCTCGCCGCCGATCACGCACGAATTGTACGCGCGCCCGATCTCGACGCGGAAATCGACCGTGCGGTTCGGGTCCGGCTGCACGATAACCTGATCCGGGCTGACGCGCAACACCCGCTGCAAGTCTTCAAGCACGCTGCCCTTCGACTGTCCGGTGTAGTCGTATAGCACGGTCAGGTCGCGCGCTACGCCGTCCGACCTGCCGCCGCGAATCGCCGTGAAGCCTTCCCACGCCAGCCGGTCCGCCGCAACCTGGTCAAACCCGATGCCCCAATGCGATGCATCCACCACTTCAATCGTCGTCGCCTGGCGGCTGAGACGGTTGGAGGTCGCCGGAGTCAGGAAGTTCTGAATCAGCGGGATCAGCGCCTCGCGGTTGGGCAAAAAGACCATCCGTCCATCGTCCGGCGTCTTCATCGAGATGTAATGCACGCCCACGGACCCGCTATACCGCGCGATCGAGCTTATATCCAGGCTAGCCGCCAGCGGCACAAAGCCCAGCACGTCGCTCAGCGTCATGTTGGTATCGACTGTCTCAACCGCTTCCGGCCACAGCTCTGTTACCTGCGAGAACAGATTCTGCTCCCGTGCCTGATACCACATCGCGCGCAACAGGTCCATCTGCCGCCGCCCGCGGTCAAGATCGCTGGTGGTCACACGGCTGCGCGCGTACCACAGCGCCATGTACGGCTCCAGCGTCTGGCGGCCGATCGGCAGTGTGTAGTATTCCCAGTTTTCTTCAAGCGTCGGATCAAGCTCCGGATCAATCAGCCGCCAGTCGGTGATCGCGCAGTCCACACTGATGTTGACGCCGCCCAACTTCTCGACGATCGTCATAAAGTCGTCAAAGTTCACGCGGGCGTAGAAATCCAGCTCGATCCCGAAGTTATAGAGCACTGTTTCCTTGAACAGATCCCAGCCGGTGCCGTCATAGGTGCTGCGCGCGCCGTAGGCGAACGCCAGATTAATGCGGTCCATCGTGTGGTTCGGGATGTACACAAACAGGTCGCGCGGCAAGTGCCACATGGCAGCCGTGCCCTCGCGCTTGTTGACCGACACCAGGATCATCACGTCCGTCCGGCCGATCCCGCCGCCCTGCGTCGTGTCGCTGCCGAGCAGCGCGATGTTGACGATCTCCGGATCGTCTTCCATCAGCGGGACCCTCGGCGGGATCTCAACGACCGGCGTCAACACAGGCGGCGTGTACGTCCCTTCGATCACGTAGGTGGGCGTAGGCGTGATGCTGGGCGTAGGCGACTGGCTCGGCGTGTACGTCAGTGACGGGGTAAACGTCGCCGAGGGGACCGGCGTTGCAGATGGGCGCGGCGTGTTCGTCGGGATGGCGGTCGCGCGCGGAGTGTTCGTCGGCAAAGGTGTAGGCGACGGCTCAGGAGTCGGCGTCTCAGTCGGTGGCGGGGTGTTTGTCGCGGTGTTGGTTGGACTCGGCGTCTCGGTTGCGGTTGGCGTCAGTGTCGGCGTAGGCGTGTCGCTCGCCGCTGACTCGGTGCGGAACTCGGTGATCGCGGTCGCCGTACCGTCCTGCACCTGATTGTGCGCGTCGCGCCGATTGCGTTGCTCGACCTCGTCTAGAATCCCGTTCGCCGCGTACACCGCATAGCCGAACGTGCTCAGCAAGACCACCAGAAGGATGATGCCCCAGATCACCTGGCGCACCAGACGCAACACCATTCGCATCACAGCCTAACCCCTCGAACCAACACAGACCGGGGAAGTCTATCCTACCTGCGCCAGTATACCAAAATCGAGCCCCATAGGGCACGGTGTCGCGCGGCTTTTGCCCTACGCCCGGCTGACGCCTCTCGCGCCCGCTCATCCCCAGACGCGCGAAGCATGTTACACTAGGGCGAGCACTTTCAGAGCAACTTGCAATAAGCCCTGAACAGTTCGCGGCTAATTGCCTGGGAATATTCGCGTGTCAGAGACTTTGACCCAAACCGCCCCATCCGATCAGCATCCCACCGTCGCGGTGATCGCGGCGTACAACGAAGACCGCTTCGTCGGCAGTGTCGTGCTGAAAACGCGCGAGCATGTCGATCAGGTCATCGTGGTAGACGACGGCTCCACTGACCACACCGCCTGGGTTGCCGAGCAGGCGGGCGCGGTGGTGCTGCGTCACGAGCGCAATCGCGGCAAGGCGCAGGCGTTGAACACCGGCCTCGCCCACGCCCGCAGCCTGAATCCATGCGCCGTCGTATTGCTCGACGCCGATGGGCAGCACGATCCCGCCGCCATCCCCACGCTGCTGGCGCCGATCGCGGAAGGCGCCGCCGACATGGTGGTTGGATCGCGCTTTCTTGGCGTGCGGAGCCAGATCCCGCGCTGGCGTATCTTCGGTCAGCGCGCGCTGACCATCGCCACGAACGTCGCATCTGGCACGGCGCTCTCCGACTCGCAGAGCGGTTTTCGGGCGCTGTCGCCCCGCGCGGCGAAGCACCTCTATTTCCGGCCCGAAGGCGGCTTCTCGATCGAGTCGGAGATGCAATTCCTGGTCAACCAGCACAAGCTGAAGGTGCAGGAAGTGCCGGTCGTGGTGACCTATCAGGAACCGGCCAAGCGCAACCCGTTCGGCCACGGGATGCAAGTCCTCAACGGCATCATCGCGCTGGTCAGCCAGCACCGCCCGCTGTTTTTCTTCGGCGTGCCCGGCATGATTGTCCTGTTCGCCGGGCTAGTCATGGGCGCGATTGTCGTGGATCGCTACAACACCTACATGCAGCTTGCGGTCGGCTACGCGCTGATCAGCGTGCTCCTGTGCCTGATCGGCATCCAGACCGTGTTCACCGGCATCATCTTGCACACGATCCGCGCCTTCTTAACGGATCACCACGTCGCCCAGGAGGAATAGGACGCTGCCGTGCCCGCGATCACCCTGCGTCATATTCACCTGCGCTACGGTTCCGCAACGCCCGCCGATCCCGGCGCGCTCAGCCGCCTGGTAACTGGCGCGACCCGCCCGCTGTTCCGCACCGATCCGCGCCCCACCAGCGAGCGGCTGAACCTGCCAGAGCCGCCCGATCGCGAGTTCGTGATCGACGATCTGTCGCTCAACATCCGCGACGGCGAAACGATGTCCATCGTCGGGCCGTCCGGCTGCGGGAAAACCACGCTGCTCAAAGTGATCGCCGGGCTGATCAAGCCGGACGCAGGCGAAGTCCTCTACGACAGCACACGCATCGAAGATATTCCGGTCACCGAGCGCGGTATCGGGATGGTCTTTCAAAACTATGCGCTCTATCCGCACATGGAGTCGCGCGAGAACATCGGCTTCTACGACATGATCCGCCGCCATCCAGAGCGCATCCCCGAGCGCATCCGCACGATTGTCGAGGTGATGGGCGTCCAGATCGAGCATTTGCTCGACCGCAAGCCCCCTACCTTGTCTGGCGGGGAGCAGCAACGTGTCGCCATTGCCCGCTGCCTTGCCCGCGATCCGAGCGTCTTCCTGTTTGACGAGCCGCTGTCCAACCTCGACGCCAAGCTGCGGGTCGAAACGCGCATCCAGATCAAGCGCCTGCTGCGCCACTACCAGATCACCTCGGTCTACGTGACGCACGACCAGACCGAGGCCATCGCCCTGGCGGACCGTATCGCGATCATGCGCGCCGGAAAGATCGAGCAGGTCGGCACCTACACGCAGTTATATGAGCGGCCGGTCAACGCGTTTGTGGCGCAGTTTTTCGGGCAACCGCCCATGAACCTGTTTTCAGGGAGAGCCTACGGGGAACGCTGGGTCGGCAGCCGTTTTGAGGTCGCGCCGATCCGGCCTGGGCTGGCGCACGCGCAGAAGATCCTGCTCGGCATCCGGCCGGAGCACGTGCAGGTCGTCGAAGAAGGCGTCCCGGCGCGGATCGAGCACATCGAGATGAACTTCCCCGAGCGGCGGAAGCTGCTGTATCTCTCGATGGGGCCGCTACGCTGCGTGGCGAGCGTGCCGATCGACGGCCCGGGCGAGCGCGGCGACCGGATACAGCTTGCCTTCCCGTCCGATCAAATCTTCCTGTTTGACCAGGAAACCGGCCAGCGTATCGGCTGACTTACTCGTAGCGCAGCACGTTCATCGGCTTCTCGGCAGCCGCGCCCCAGGCAGACAGCATCGCCGCCGCAATCGCAACCCCCGTACCGACCAGGATCAGCCAGCCGACCGTCGAAAGCTCCAGAAGCCGGGCAAGCTCGTCAGGGGATTGGCTGGTCAGCACAACGGCGACCGTGACCAGCAGCCCCACGCCCGCGCCGATCACGCCCGCCAGCAGCCCGATCAACCCGTTCTCCATTACGAGCATCCCAAGCACTCGCCGCCCCTTCAGGCCGACCGCCTTCATCACGCCGATCTGTCGCCGTCGCTCCTGTGTCGCCAGCGCGACCGTGTTGGCGATGATCGCGGTGCCCGCCAGCAGCGCCAGCCACGCCACCAGCGTCGGGATCGCGTTCAACTGCTCCAGCAGGCCCTCGATCAACTGCGTCAGCGCGCTTAGCTCGACCGGGATCACGCCCGGCACGTCGGACAGCGCGACGAGCGCCTGGTCCATGTACGTCGGGTCGTCCTCATTGACCTGCACGACCGTCACCAGATTGAGCGCCTCAACCGAGCCCGGCAGCGACTCCGGCGGGATCAGGAAACTGTCTCCAAACCCGATCTGCGCGCTCTGCATGGCGATCACACCCGCCACCTCGAACTCAAGCTCCACGCCGTCAGAGTTACGGTCCCTGGTGCGGAAGCGGTAGCGCAGCACGTCGCCCGCGTCCAACCCCAACCCTTCCGTGATCGGCGTCTCGCGGATCATGATCAGCCGCTCACCCGTGTCAGACGGAGTCAGCGGGCGGCCACTGACCATCTCATAGTCCGGCAGATTCGCCAGCGTTGCCCGCTGGGAGACGATCATGACAAACGGATCGTCCTCTTGCGCTTCCGGGTCCTCGCTCGCCGCATCCGAGCGTTCCACGTCGAAGGGCCCGCTGTGCTCGAAGACCGGCGGCTCGCCATTGATCGCCAGAAGCTCCGCCCGATACGTCGTGAACTGCGAATAGTGCTCGATGCCGTCCAAGCCGTCCAGCGCCGCGCGGATCGCCTCGCCCTGTTGCGGCGCACGCGTAATGACCAGCAGATTGCCCTCGGCGCGCTCGGCAAGCTGAAATTCGAGGACCTGGCTGACCGCGCCGGTCGTCAGCGAGACGAGGCTTAGCCCGGCCACGCCGACGCTTAGGCCGAGCAGCGTCGATGCGACGCGCGTCCGCCTGCCGGACATTTCGCGCAACACTAGCTTTCCGTCCATCGTGAACCGGCGCCGCAACACCCGCCACAGCACGAAGAACGCCACTACCCCGGCCACCACTGCGATCCACTCTGCGCCCTGCACACGCGCTTCGGACGCGAGCACCCCGCCCAGAACCAGCGCGCCGCTCAGCAACAGCGCCCCGCCCCAGGCCGGTGACTTGCCAGCCGACGCCGCCTGGATCTGCACGCCGCGCTCGTCCGGTGACGAGCCTGCCGCTCTCCGCCGCCAGATCACGGCCGCCACCAGTGCCGCCGCCACTGCGAGCGCGAGCGCCACCGGCGCGTTCGACGCCAGCAGCGAGCCCACCGCACCGATCGCCAGCAACAGCGTCAGGCTCATGATCCCCATCAGCAGCGCGGGCGGCAGCTTGCCGATCGCCCACACCAGCAGCCAATAGCCG
>CBINGT010000088.1:0-10356 GCA_966250245.1 uncultured Anaerolineae bacterium | reverse complement strand
GGCGTGGTCGCTCTGCCGGGCACTACCGCTTCGACCAGCAGCACAACCGGCGCGTGGGCGGTCAGGTCCTGGATGCGATAGGCGAACTCGCGCTGGAAGGTGGGCGACGGATTGCGCGACTTGAACGCGTCCCCCGCGAACACGACGAGGTCCACGTCGTTCGCCAGCGCATACTCGACCATCTCGTCCATGCGGTGCAGGAAGTCCATCACTCGGGAACTGAGGCCGGTGTCCGGATCGGTGCGGCCATAGTTCTCCATGCCGATGTGCGTGTCGGCGAAGTGGAGCATGCGGATCGGTTCAGTCATCGGACGGCTCGCTTTCGGTGGATGGGGCGGCGTCCTGCCAGCCGGGCGGGGCGCTTTTGCGAATGGCCTCGAGAACGGTGTCGTGCAGGTAGCGGTTGGTCACCACAATGCCTCGGTTGCGCGTCATGCGCCGCCCGGTGCTGAAATCCAGCTCCCGCCCGTAAATATCGGTGATCCGCCCGCCCGCCTCGGTGACGATCACATGCCCGGCGCAGTGATCCCACATCTTCTCCAGATACCCATTATCCGGCGCGAGGCGAATGAAGATGTCGCCCATCCCGGCGGCGATCATGGCGTGCTTGTCCTGGCTGTCGAGCTGATGCTCCGGGGAATCGGGGCCGCGCCCCAGCGCCTTCCCGATCCGCGCAAGGAAGGCACGGTCGGTGTGCGCCGATTCGTAGCTGGTGAGCAGCACGGCGCTGGCAGGCTCAAGCTGCGACGAGACGTGGATCGGCTCCGGCTCTCCGCCAAACAGCGGCTCGATGTACGCGCCACCGCCCTGTCGCGCGAAGATCAGCGCGCCGATGTCTTCGCGCGGGGAGTCTTCGTGGGAGTAGAAACCGGGCGAGGCCAGCACGCCCAGCACCGGCTTGAAATCGACTAGCAGCCCGATCGCAACGCAGTAATGTCGCCGCGCCAGAAACCCTTTCGTGCCGTCGATCGGGTCGATCACCCAGGTGCGCTCGGCGGTTTTCTGCTTGCCATAGTCGAGCCAGGCGCAGATCTCTTCCTCGAAGACGTACCCGCCGACCGCGTCGGTCACATAACGCTGCACCAGCGCGCGCTGCGCGTCGTCGAGGAGCAGCATGAATTCTTCGGAACGTTCTTCAGATAACACCGCGTCGTCGGGGTAGTTCGAGGCGAGCGCATTGCCGATCAGTGCCTGCGAAGCGTAGTCCGCAATGGTGACCGGCTCGCGGCCATCCTTCTGCGCGGGGTGGACCATCTCTTCCTGGATGGTCTGGCAGACCGAGGCCGCCATGCGGGCAATCGTCTTAATGGTCTGAAGGTCGTGGTTGGTGATCTGCACAGCGGTCGCTCCCCGGTGGGTTGGCATAGAGAGCGTTATTGTATCGCACGCCTGTGCGGGATCAAAGCCGCCGATAACCCCGTTTCATGCAGATGAGGTACAATCGAAAGTATAGGGTTTCGGTATGTGTTTCACGAAAGGGGCTGCTTGTGGACAAGGAAACATTAATCCAGGCGCTCAATAAGGACCTGGCGGCCGAATTGCAGGCCGTGATTATGTACACCACGTATTCGGCGAAAGTCAGCGGGCCGTGGCGTCCGCAGCTTGTTCAGTTCATGCAGGGTGAAATCACGGACGAACTGGGGCACGCGCAGTTCCTGGCGGATAAGATCGTCGCGCTGGGCGGCGAGCCAACCACTGAGCCGGTCCCCGTTCCGAAGGCGAACACCGCCCGCGAGATGCTCGAGGCAATCGTCGAGGCCGAAAAGCAGGCTGTCGCCGGATACACCGAGCGCGCGAAGCAGGCCGAGGAATACGGCGACAAGGCGCTTGTTGTCCAGCTTGAGGATATGGTCCGCGACGAGCAGGGCCACATGGAAGAAACGCTCAAGCTGCTGCGCAACTGGGAAGGCTAGCGCCAGGATTTACTGTACTACGTATACCGGGCCAGGGAGCGATCCCCGGCCCGGTTGCGTATCTGGCAATAGAGCAGGCATAGCGAGAGCGTGCCAATCGTTTTTGTAGGGGCGGAGCTTGCTCCGCCCGTGATTTTCGCGTTACTCAATCTCCTGCCGTTCCAGGATCAGCGCGCTCGCTGCGACGCTGGCCGCAGTCAGCGCCAGCGTGACGACCAGCGCGCCCCACCGCGCCGGAGCGTCCATTCCGTTCGCCAGCAGGCGGCCCCACTCGGTCAGCGCGCCCGGTGCCAGCCGCGTGAACGTCCCCACCAGTGACACCAACAGCACCAGCCCAAACGCGATCGCGCCCGCCGTAGTCATATTGCGGCCCAGCGCGCTCGCCAGCAGCGTCAGCCCGATCAGGCACAGCAGCCAGACGTACAGCAGCGCGACCAGCGCCAGAAAGCCGCCTGCGTCCGGCGCGTCGAACAGTAGCACCGTGTACGCATAATCCGCAATCGCGCCGACGAGCAGCGCCACGCCGAACAGGATCGCCAGCGCGGCGAACTTCGCCAGCACAAACACGCGGCGCGGCAGCGGATGCGGGAAGATCAGCGCAAGCTGCCCGCGCTCTCGCTCCCCGACGATCGCGCCAAACCCAACCAGCACCGCCAACAGCAAGCCAAATTGCGTCGTGTTCTTGACGAACTGCTCGTTCGCGTCGCGGGTAGACGGTTCGGGGATGATGATCTGCACACCTGCGAGCTGGTCTTCCCCTAGCGCTTCGAGCAGATCTGGCGTGATCTTGGCGAAGATCGGAGACATCAGTCCGAACGCGAGCAGCACCACGACCACGATAAACAGCTTGCGCGTGCGGACCAACTCGCGTAGCTCTTTGCGAAGCTGCACCAGAAAAACTCTCATCCGGCCACCTCGTCTACGGGCTGCGCGGCGCCGTTCGTCAGCCGCAGGAAGACGTCCTCAAGCGTCGCGCCGACCATTTCGACGCGCAAGACAGCGCGATCGGCCAGCATCGGCAGCAGAGCACGCCGCGCTGCCGCGACGTCGTGCACGCCGACACGCAGGCGCGCGCCATCTTGCGTCACACGCTCGGCCCACGGCTGCGCGCTGATCTGCGCCGCCAGCGCCGCTAGCCCCGGCGCGTCGTCCGGCGCGACGTCGATCTCGAACACCGGCTGCGCGAAGCGGGACAGCAATTCGTCGCGCCGCGCCTGGAGCAATAGCTCGCCCTGGTGCAGGATGCCGACCTCGTCGCAGATGCGCTCTGCGTCGTTCAAAATGTGCGTCGAGAAGAAGATCGTTAGCTCGCCGCGCAGGTCGCTCATAATATCCAGCACCTCTTTGCGCCCGGCAGGGTCCAGCGCGGACGCTGGTTCGTCCAGCAGCAGGACGGCGGGTTGCGGCAACAACGCCTGCGCCAGCCCGAGCCGCTGCTTCATCCCGCGCGAGAAGCCGCCGATCTTCCGGCGCCCCACGTCGCCTAGGCCGACGCGATCCAGCAGTTCGGTGATGGGCGGGTTCTCGATGGCGTGCAGATCCGCGATGTAGCGCAGAAACTCCGGCGCGGTCATCCAGTTGTAGAAGCTTGGGGTGTCTGGCAAATAGCCGATCGGCGGGCGTTGCGAGCCGCCGACGCGCACGCCCTCGATCGTGATCTGCCCGGCAGTCGCGCGGGCCAGCCCGGTCATGATGCGGAGTGTGGTCGTCTTCCCGGCGCCATTCGGACCCAGAAAGCCGAAGATCGCGCCGCGCGGCACGGTCAGGTCGAACCCCTTCAGCGCGGGGAAATCGCCAAAGCGCTTGGTCAGGCCGCGAATCTCAATCGCATACTGGGTCATAGGCTAAACGTCCTCTTTTCGACCGAGAAAGAAGTACAGCAGTGGCCCCCAGAACTGCCCGATCGCGACGATAATCACCCAGGCCCAGGTCGGCAGGGGCGGGCGCGCTCCGCCTCGCTTGTAGATGTCGTAAAGAGCATAGATCGCCAGCCCAAGCTGGAGCACGATCAGCGGCGCGAGAACTGGCAGCAGCTCAGAAATCTTCGGGTCCATTGCGAGGTCCTTTCGTGCGAGGAACAGGTGTCAAAACGCAGGGCCTCGGGTGCGGCGTAAAAAATCCCCGGACAGCGGCAGGCCGTCCAGGGATTAAGGAGCATTGGCGGCCCGAACTACCTTACTCGATGTGCTCGGTTGGATCAATCGTCGAGGCGACGGTCGGCGGTTGCTCGCCGCCCGCTTCTTCGCCCTCGATCGAGATGCGCTGCGCGGCGCGCCGGACTTCGTCCTCGACGTCGTTGCCCTTGCTGTGCCGCACCTTGTCGATGGTTTCCTTCACCTTGTTGACTAGCTCGTTGGAGATCTTGCCCCAGTCGGCGTCTTCGGTGGTGCCGACCAGCCCGGCAACCCACGAGCGGACGTCGTGCTCGACCTTCTGGCCGATGTCCACCCACGACGGCTCGGCGGGCTGCTCGCCTTCCCGCGCCGGCTCCGCGCGGACCGCCGAAGCGATCCCCTGACGGATGCGGCTCTCAATGCGGGTCGTGATCGTCGGCCAGTCGGCGGTTTCCTCGACGCCCACCCATCCGGCGATCGCGGTGCGGGTGTTTTCGTCCATCTTCGAGCCGATCTCTTTCCAGTCGGCGTTTTCGCCAGCACCGACCCACCCGGCCAGCGTGCGGCGAACCTTCACGTCGATGCGGTCGTCAAGGTCCTTGAAATTGCTTCCCTCGGGGTTCTCGGCCCAGTCTTGTACGGTTTCCTTGATCTCTTCGTCTAGCTTGGCGCCCATCTCTTCCGGTGTCGGCGCCTGATTATTCTCGCTCATCGCGTTCCCCTTCTCTCCTCTTGCCACTTGTTGAAAGGTGGTTCTGCTACCCTTTACGCAGTTTTGTCCTGCGGGTTGCTTGCCTACGTCGATTTTATGGGTTTCTTACGCGTTTACCCATTTGCGCAGGTCTTCGACGTGGCTCCGCAGATGCACATGGTAGTTGAACCAGATCACGTCGATTGCTGTGGCGGTGTTGCCGTTGGGGAACGTGCCGACCATGCGAAGCTGCTCATCCGTCGCCGCCTGGATAAGCTGCGCCGTTCCGGTGTGCGCGGCGAACAGCATGGCGTGAAAGCTGGCGAGGGTCGCGGTGGCGTAAATCTGGCGCCAGTACGGGTCGCCGATCACCGTTTCGACGATGCCATTATCGCGGGGCTGCATGAGGTAGTACGGCGTGGACTGGATCGCTCCGAGCAGGTGGCCGAGGAACTGCCGCCCGGTCCACGCAGGGCCGTCGATCGGCATGCGGGTGTCGAGCTTGTCCGCGAACTGCGGCAGCAGCGCGTCGAACTCTCGCCAGACAGCGTCCATCTCTGCGAGCAGGCGCTCTTTGGTGACGGGGGCGTTTTCGGACATGGCGAATACTCTTTGACGCTAGCTGCTGTTATTTGCTTTTGCGGACGGCGCAGGTGTCGAAGCTGTTTTTTCGTAGGGGCGCAGCTTGCTGCGCCCGCTGTCACAAACATGGCTATCTACGGGCGGAGCAAGCTCCGCCCCTACATCAAACCGACGAAGAATCCCGCGCGCAAAGCCCCAAAATCGCTCTAGCGCAAGCGGCGCGAGTCCCGGTCGCGGGCACGGTCGGCCTCGGTCTTGATCCCGCCGCGTGCCGAGGAGCCGCCATCCGAACTGAACTCGCCTGAGACCGCCGCGTAGAACTCGGTGTCGTAGGTGCGCGTCTTGACCACCACCGGCATCGGGACGGCGTGCCCCATGATGATCGCCTGCTGCTTGGTGTCGAGCCGCGCCAACACCTCGCGCAGCCCGCCCGCGCCGCTGATGCCGGTCAGCACGGCGGCGATGTCGCGCTCGTTGTCGAGCAGCGCCGTGACGCGCGTCCCGATCTGGCTCATCACTTCCTCGTCGATGCCGCTGGGGCGCTGGTCCACGATCAGCAGGGTGACGTTGTACTTGCGCAACTCGCGTGCAATCGTGCCGAAGATCGTCTGGCGTGCGATAGAGGGGTCGAGGAACTTGTGCGCTTCCTCGATCGTGATCAGAAGCTGGCGCGGCTCGGCGCTCTCGTCGCCGAGCGCCTTCTCGACCTGCTCGACGTACATGCTGTGGATGCGCCGCGTGAGATAGTTGGCGACCAGGATGTACGCTTCCAGCGCGTTGCCATAGCGCCCAAACTCCAGCACGACGCTCTGCCCGCGCTCGATGAACTCGAGGATTTTCTTGGCGGAGTCTTCGATCGCGTCCGGCTGCAAAAAGTCGAACCGCTCGAAGCGCCGCACGCGCCGCTGAAGCGCCTGCACCGACGCCATGTTCGACGTCAGCTCGTCCTTGAGCGCGTCCATGTCTTCGGGTTCGGCGTCGATCAGCCGCTTAATCCAGCCGTCGCGCCACTTCTTCTGAAGCTCGTAGGCCGCGTCGATCATCGAGTCCGACAGGTCGAGCGTTGTCTTCAGCATGGCGAGGTCTTCCGGCTGGATGTCGCGATAGCTGATGGTGACGACGTGATCGGCGCGCGCGCCCCGACGGCGAGTCGCCTCGTCGTCCAGCGTGAAGATCGCGATGTCGCCGGGGAATAGCTGCTTGAGGCCCTTCGCCTGGGTGCCATGCTCGTCTTTGACAGCCCAGCCGTAGTCGTTGTGCATGTCGAAGATCAGGTTCGCGGCGATCTTGTTCTTGATGATCCCCGCCAGCAGGATGCGCGTCAGGAAGCTTTTGCCGGTGCCGCTCTTGCCGAACACGCCCACCGAGCGCTCGACCAGCCGCCGCAGGTCGAGGTTGACCTGCGTCTGTTCCAGTTCCAGCGGCGCGCCGACGTTGAAGTGCGTCGGGTCTTCGCGCCCGAAGACGTCGTTCACGTCCTCGGCGGTCGCGATCTCGACCGGCATGAAGTGGCTGGGGATGGTCTTCACCGGGCGTGGCTCGCCCTCGTCCTCGTCGATGGTCAGCATCGGCGCAACGTGGATCGTCCCGAAGGCCGCTGTGCCCGCGTAGATTTCGCGCAGGAACGGGTCAGACAGGTCCGGCGGATCGCTGCGGATGGCGGGGTTGGTCGTGTCGAGCGTAATGTCGGTGATCATGCAGAAAAAGCGCTTGCGACTGCCGCGCACGACGACGTAACGCCCCACGGCGAGGTCCTCGATCACCGTCTCGCGGTCGAGCTTGACATCCAGCCCTCGGCTCAGCGATCCCCCGACCACCACGCCGAGGCGCTGTCCGGCCATCATCAAGCCGCTTCCGGCGTCGAGCATATCCCGCGGGAACCAGTCGTCGAGCCGGTCCGAATCGGGGAACAGAGTATCGCCAAGCGCCATGGTCCTCTCCCTCTCAGGATTAGAACTTTAGTTCTAAAGAATTATACCTCAAATCCGCCGGTTGGCGAATTGAGATTGTATTGTACCGGACCTGATCCAGGGTTGCAGCCTAATTCTGAATCCTCTAGACTACGCTCGCAACTCACTGTTTGAGGATGTTCATGATCAGCAAGCACCAATCGAGTCTCTCCCCTCGCGCCCGCGTCTGGATCGGCGTGTTGGTGCTCGGCGCGGCGGCTGCGCTGCTGGTCGCGTGCTTCGCCCTGTGGTGGCCGCGCGGCGTCGATTACCATTTCACGTTTCGTCCGGTGGCGCGTGGCTTCCTGACCGGGGAAACCCGCCTGTATGATGAGGCCAGTCTTGGCTTCTACAATGCGCCGTGGACGCTGGTGATCCTTATTCCGCTGGGGCTGCTCTCGTTCTCGCTGGGCCAGGCCATCCTCAATACGCTGTCGCTGGGCATCCTCGGCAGCACGGCGTCCTTTCTGCGAGTCCCGCGCCGCATTCCTCTGCTGTTCGTCGTGCTCAGCCTCGCCAACCTGCACACGGTCGATGTGCTGTTTCGCGGGCAGGTGGACGCGCTCGCGGTGTTCGGCGTGCTGCTCGGCTGGGCGGGCGTGCGATCTCACCGGCCTTACATGCTTTCGTGGGGGCTGTGGTTTATTGCCATCAAACCCAATAACCTGCTGCTTGTCGTCGCCGTGTACCTGCTCGCCGTGCGCGGCTGGGACTGGCGCGATCTACTGCGAGTGGTATCTGTTCCGGCGATCTCGTTCGCGCTGAGCCTGCTGATCGTCGGCCCCGACTGGCCGCTGCGCTACATCGAAAATTATCAGGTTTACGGCCCGCCGCGCTATCTGTCGCTGACCGTCTGGCGCCTGCTAGGCCAGCTTGGCCTGCCTGACGAACCGTTCTGGCCGCTGGCGGCGCTGGCCGTGGTCGCCGTGCTGGTCATGGCGTGGCGCACCGGCCTGACTGAGCACACGCTGATCGCCGCGCTGACAACCAATCTGCTCGTCAGCCCTTACGTCGTCGGCAATCACCTGGTCTGCCTCATCCCGGCGTACCTGTTGATTGCCAGCCGCAGCCGGTGGCTGGGCGTGCTGATCTTCCTGACGACCTTTACTCCGTTGCTGCGCGCTTCCGGCAACCCGGAATGGGCGACGGCTGACCTGCTCTATCCCCTGTCACTGTGGCTCGTCGGGTGGTATTACGCCCTGCGCGACCCCGGCAAAACGGCGGGCGTCCCGGCGGCAGAACCGCACCCTACGACGGTTTGATCAGGCGCAGAAGGTGCTGAAGACGCGGGAGATCATGCGCCAGCAGCCCCGCAAGCTGGCGCCCCGCCGCAACTAAAAAACTGTACCGCTCGCTTTCGGGGCGCGCGCTGGCCGCGTGCAGCAGCGCCGCGGCGACCAGTTCCTCGGTCGGGACCTCGTTCGTATTGAGCACCAGCCGCAGAAAATCAAAGCGCGAGGTGAAGTTGCGGATGCACGCATCGTCGCAAAGCTGGACCGGATCGAGGCTGAGCGGGGGGCGCGGCGGCAGGTTGTGATAGACCCGGCCGCCCTGAATATATCCGATATTCACCACACTGATCTCCACCGGGACCATCCGGTTCTCCCGCTGGTCGCGCGTGGTCGCCTGGTTCATGTTGTTCGCCAGAATGAGCTGCCGCACCAGGGGGTCGTCGTCGATGCTGATCGCGTAAATCAGGCCGATCACCTCGGTGTCGTGATCGTGCTGCGTGCGCACGAACGCGCCGAACGAGGGATGCTCAATATCCTGGCTGCGCGTTCCGCACACAAACCCCATCGTGCTGGCTCTCAAGACGCTTCCGATCACAGGCTGCTGTATGGTAATCTCGGTCATCGCTTTCCCCTTAACTATGGAAACTCGCACCTCACGGCCGCCGTTCCAACGCTCCAACCGCTACCGGTTACGCTCACCATACCGTTTGCGGCCGTGCCGCACGACCTTCGCTTCAAGTTTCTCTGAAAGCTCGACGATTTGCTCGTTCTTGCGCAGCTCGATCTCGATCAACTGCTCAAGCTGCGTCCGCTCGATGTTCCGCACCACAGCCAGCTCGTCCGCGCGGGTGAGGGCGTAGGGATAGCGCCACATCATCTCGCACTGGGACATCACCAGGGCGTGCACCTGATCCACCCGTGCCGGATCTCTCGCTACCCACATCGGCATCTCGATCCGCGCCAGATGGTAGGCTTGCGGCTGGCCGACGTTCAGATAGAAGAAGACGATCTCGTAGCTTTCGCCGCGATCGCGATAGCGCTTGTTTTGCGGAGACTGCTGCACAAACAGCGCCGAGCGCTCGCCCGGCCGCAGCAGGCGGAACATCAGCCATTGATCGGTTAGCCCTTCGAGCGGCCCGTTGGTTTCCAGCGCGGCGCGGCGCACATCGTCCGGCGCCAGACTCATCAGGTACACCAGGCTTACCACAAACGAGCTTGTCGGCCGGTCGACGTAGCCGATCGCGCTGGCGGAGTGGCCGGAGTCGTTGTAGAGCGCGGTGTGGGCGTCGTGCAGGTGAACCATCGCCGCCAGATAATCGTCTTGCAGGCGGTGGCCGTTGGGCACGTCTTTGCCGACCCAGAACAGCAGCGGCCCATCACTGATCGCCAGTATCGGGCGGCCGATGGTGCGCCGGTTCCAGACCTCGCGCGCCAGCGTTTGAATCTCGTGCACTGTCCGCCGGGCGTTGACCGCCGCGTTGCTGATCACCTGCCCGCGCTCGTCGTAGAGCAAGGTTTCGGTATACGACAGCACCGGCTCGGTGATCTGCTCCGGCAGGTCGTCGAGGCCGTGGTGATAAACAAAAACGCCGACGTTCGTCAGGTAGTACAGCGCGGCGCCGTGCGTGTTGGGGTAAATCTGCGAGCCGTCAGCGGCCAGGATCGTCGCCAGGTCGGGCGCTTTTGGGCGTGGATACGCGCGGTTCACCGGCTCGTGCAGCGGGGCGGCGCCGCGAAAACCGGCGTCCCGCTCACGTGCGAGCTTGATCCGGGCGTGGATCGCTTCGAGGTCGCTCATGGCGTCGAGGATCTGCCAGGCGTAGTCGCCGCGCTCGCTCAGCGTGATATTGCGCGCCGCCAGCGCCCGGCCCATCC
>CBINGT010000087.1:0-10435 GCA_966250245.1 uncultured Anaerolineae bacterium | reverse complement strand
GAGCGCAGGGTCAGCCCATCGCCGACCGGGCGCGCGATGGGCGTGGTGGGAGTGAGCATGGGCGAGCCTTTCGTGTGGTGCCGCGTTAGGGTGGGCAGGTCACGCCCTCGTGCCGGGCGACCGCTACAATCGCGGGCCGGTGGTCGGACGTTTGCGCTGCTTCGTCGCTGTTGTCGATCAGGATGCCCGTCAGCGGCAGGTTAAAGGTCCACAAATAGTCATAGCGCGCGGCCGTCCCGTTGACCAGGTAGACGGTCATCGCTTCCTCGGTGCGCAGGCTGGCGAACGGGTCCACAATGCCGGGGTTAGCGAGGTTGTCCATCCGCAGCGCGCGGTAGAGCGGCGAATCCGGCCCGAAGTTGAACGTTCCGCCGAGCAGAATGCGGTCGGTCCAGCCGGGGCCGTGCGCGGTCGCGATCCAGTCGAGCAGCATCCGCATCTGGACGTTCTGATCCTGCTCGCCCTCAGGGATGGGCTGTCCACCGCGCTCCGCCAGCCGGAAGCCGAGCCACGCGTTATACACATGCAGCCCGCCTAGCGATTCGTCGCCGGTCAGACGCTCCGGATCGAGAACGACATGCATCGCGGCGGCCTGGTTGCCCACGCTGGGGAGCCGCAGCCCCTGCCAGCGATCGATCGGCACGCGGCTGAGCACGGCGATCCCTTGTAGCGCCTCGTTCTGCGGGAAGAAGACCGACTCCATTCTCAGGCGACGCGCCAGCCACAGCACCTGATCGACGCCGTAGCTCGCCATCCGCCCGGTTTCGACTTCCTGAAGGAGCACGACGTCCGCGCCGTCCGCCTCGATCAGATTCGCGACACGCTCCAGGTTCGGGTCGAAGAACTGCGAATAGCCGCCGTGAATGTTGAACGTCGCCACGCGCAGGCAGTCCGGGTTTTCGGGGCGGCGTACCGTTTCATTGACGGTCGCCGCGACGCTCCCCGCGCTGACCGCGACCACCAGCAGCAGCGTCAGGACGGTGTACGACGCGCGCCCGCCGCGCCAGGGGATGCGCCGCCGCGCCAGGATCATCGGGATCGCGGCCAGCAGCGCGGCGATCAGCACCAGCGCCAGCCCCATCTCGCGGAAGGCGCGCAGCACCTCGTCGACCTGATCGTACGGCGGGGCGAAGTCCGGCACGTAGGCGTAGTCGTAGGTGAAATACTCGCCCACCGCCAGCAGCCCGAAGGCGAGCACGGTGAACGGCACGAACAGGCCGGTCAGGTTGTGACTGGGCGCGCCGGTCTGGATCAGCCACCACAGCGTCAGCCCGACGACGAACTGCGCCAGCGTCAGCGCGATGGCTGCCGGGATGCCGTCGTAGCGGTCCCCGATGACGAGCAGCAGCCCGAGCAACAGCAGCCACAGCCAGCCGCGCCACACTCCGTCGAACATGCCCGCGAAGCGCCCGGCGAACGCGCGGATCTCCGGCACCAGCGGCAGCAGCGTCGCCGCCAGCAGCCACGGGACGATCCCGCTATAGCTCACGTCCGCCCAGCGCGCAACGACGTTCGGCAGGCCGAGCAGTGTCAGTTCCAGGAACAGGATTCCGCCCAGCGCCAGCGCGCCCCACAGGTTCAGCACCCCGCGCGGCGGCGCGACGTAATCTTCGGCAGCGGCTTCGCGGCGCTCCACAAACCACAGGCCGATCGACAGGAAGATCAGGACGATCGCCGCGATCGCGATCACGACCTCGATCCCGACCGTGAACGCGCCGCCCACGTCAAACACATACCCGCGCTGCCACGTGGGATCGTAGCTGTTGCCCAGGGCGCGGATCAGCGCATCGCCCGCCACGCCGGTCAGGATGATCGCCGGGAAGAAGCCAGGGCGGCGGATAATCACCAGCGCCAGGTACAGCAGCCCCGCGCCGATCACCAGCGCCCCGCCGAGCATTTCGAGGTCGCGCGTCTGGATCGCGAGCGAGCGGCCCAGCGCGACCAGGATCACCGCGAATGGCAGGCTCGCGCGCAGGCGCCCGATCACCAGCGCCAGCACCGGCAGAAGCAGCAGCGCGGCGAGCGCGACGATCTCATTCTGGACGGTCGCCAGCTCCACCACGCCGGGCGTTCCGGCGAGCGCGGCGGGGTTCGGCACACGCTCGACCAGGTCGGCGCTGCTGGCTCGCGCGTAGAGACCGGCGTAAACGAAGCGGATGGCCTGGATCAGAAAAAGCCCCACCATTCCGGCTTCTAGCGAACGGAGCAGGTCCCGTCGAAGTTGGAGCATGGATCGCGTTGCCTCGCAGTTGGCATGCAGTTGGCGCAGGGTGTTCCAATGGCTCGGGAGAGCCGCCTATCATTGTACGCGAACTTGGTGGAGATGCCACCTCTGCCCACCAGAACCCAGCGGGGCGAGCGTGTTGGTTCGCCAGAGGGAATGCCGCTATACTATTCGGAATTTTACGCCAGAAAGGACCGGGCTATGGAAACGATCGATACCCTGCTGGTGCGCGGGGTGGTGCTGACGATGAATCAGGCGCTCGATCGCATCGACGACGGCGCCGTAGCGATTCGGGGCGACAGCATTGTGGCGGTCGGCCCGGCGGACGAACTGCGCGCGCGCTATCAAGCCGCAGAAGTGGTCGATTGCAGCGGTCAGATTATTCTCCCCGGCCTGGTGAACGCGCACACCCACATGCCGATGACGCTGCTGCGCGGCATGGCCGATGACCTGCGGCTCGACGTGTGGCTGATGGGCTACATGATGCCGACCGAGCGCGAGTTCGTCACGCCGGAGTTTTGCCGGCTGGGCACCAAGCTGTCGTGCGCGGAGATGATTCGCGGCGGTACCACGCTGTTCGCCGACATGTACTATTACGAGGCGGACATCGCGGCGGCGACGGCGGAAGCGGGTTTGCGCGGCGTGTGCGGGCAGTCGATCATGAAGTTCCCCACACCCGACGCCGAAAGCTACGAGGAAAGCCTCGCGTATACCCGGCGCTTCATCGAGGAGTGGAAGGATCACCCGCTGATCGTTCCGTCCGTTGCGCCGCACGCGCCGTACACCTGCACCGACGAGATTTTGCAGGCGTGCGCCGACCTCGCCGTGGAATACGACGTCCCGCTGCAAATCCACATTCTTGAGACGCGCCAGGAAGCCGAGGATAGCTGGGCGGAGTTCGAGAAGAAGGTGGTAGAGCGTGTGGGCGATCTGGGCGTGTTCCGCGCTAAGACGCTCGCCGCGCACTGCGTCCACGTCGACAGCGAGCAGATCCGCATGATCCGTGAGTACGACGTCGCGGTGGCGCACAACCCGACCAGCAACCTCAAGCTGGCGAGCGGGATCGCGCCGATCAAGGAGATGCTAGAGCGGGGCGTCAAGCTCAGCGTGGGGACGGACGGCGCGGCCAGCAACAACGACCTCGACATGTTCGAGGAAATGCGGCTGGCGGCGCTGCTGGTCAAGGGCGCGACGTACGACCCGGTGGTGCTGCCCGCGCGGGATGCGCTGCTGATGGCGACCCGTTGGGGCGCGGAAGCGCTGACCCTGGGCGACATTACCGGCAGCCTGGAGCCGGGCAAGCGTGCCGACCTGATCGTGGTGGATCGCAACCCGCTCCACAACGCGCCGCACTTCGAGCGCGACCCCAACAGCATCTATTCGCAACTGGTCTACGCGACGCACGCCTCGGACGTGCAGCACGTGATGGTCAACGGCCGGTGGCTGATGCGCCAGCGCGAGCTTCTGACGCTGGACGAGGAAGCGCTCCGCCGCGAGGCCGCCGAGTACGCCCGCAAAATCGACGCCTTCCTTGAGGCGCGCGAGGGGAACGTGCTTAACAAGCTGATTGCGATCGGCGGGTTGCAGCAGGAAGAGAGCTTCGAGATCCAGGTCAAGGCGCGGGTGAGCGACGCGTCGGTGTTGGATCCGCTGTTGAATCACCCCGCCACGCATATCGTCAAGCACAACCACTATCGCCAGTACGACACGTATTTCCTGTTTGCGGACGAGGATGCCGGGCGCGTGCGCTATCGCGAGGACCATTCGATCGACCAGCACGGGCAGGCGACCGGCGTGCGGACGCGCCTCACCTACACCACGCCGACGAAAGAGCGCGAGTTCGACAGCGCCGTGTTGCTGTCGCGCTCGCGGTTTATCGCTCCGGCAGACCGCCCGCTACGCTTCTATCGGGAGTATTTCCAGGCGCGCAACGAGTGCGAGATCCAGAAGGATCGCCTGCGGTGGCACATTCTGTATCAGGGCGTGCTGTTTTACGTCAACTTCGACCGCATGATGCAGCCGGAAGTGGGCGAGCACTACGTCGAGATCAAGGCGCGCACGTGGTCGCATACGGATGCGGAGTACAAAGCGGAGCTGGCGAACGAGATGCTGACGCACGTGCTCGGCGTCGAGGCGAAGGACCGCATCACGACCGAGTACGTCGATCTGTGCATGGGCGAGGGGTAGCGAGAGCTAGCTCACTAACCCCTGATGGACAAAGAACCGGGATGCCTCTACGGATATCCCGGTTTTTCGTGTTGCTGAATGGAGCACTCTCCCCTTTTGTGCCAACTGGTCGCAAGGGCGACTCATTCTATGAAATTTGTGTGAATAACGGCTAAGTTCGGTTTAGTTTCCTCTCCGAATGTCCTAATATTGCAACCGGGCGTTCGAGCAACGACCGCCAGTTTGTGATTTGTTCTCAGCAGGAGCAATCGAGGAAAATGCGTAGAATTCTATTGGTCATTGCAGTCTTGTTGGCCGGCGCAAGCGTCGTTCATGCCGGGGAAGGTTCCCAGCAGGACGACATTTGCACGCCAGACTACATCAATAGGCAAATGGCAAGCCTGTTGGAACCGTGGATCGAGGACGCGACCTCACCGAATCAGACCGGCGAGGAAGCGTTGGCGCGGCTTGAGGAACTGAACGGCGAAATCCAGGCGTTGATTGATCTGTGTTCCAATGTGGCCACTGCGGACGAACGGCATCCTGATGATCCGGGTTCCGGCACACTTTCTGACCCATACGCTTACGGGTACGCTGGCGATACCGGTGAAGGCTTCTCACTGCGAGTTACAAACACGATTCGCCCGGCGGATCAGATCATTCTGCGAGAAAATATGTTCAACGATCGGCCGCAAGCGGGGCAGCAATACGTGATTGTTGAACTGGAGTTGCTTTGCCACGAATCGAACACGGGTCGTTGCGAATCAAACTACCTCGATTACGAGCTTACAGGCGACTCTGGCACAATTTATGAGTCCGCTTGGGTGGTCTACAGCAATGACTTCGACGTGAGCACGTTTGGTGGTGGCAGTGGATCCGGCGGGATCGTGTTCATGATCCGCTCGGACGATACGAATCTGCGCTTGCTCTACAAAGAGAACATGTTTCTCGATGACTTCGTCGTGTACGAAGCTGAGCCATCTCTTGACGGTGGCATCCCAATCCAGTCGAGCGCTAATGTGAATATCCGCAGCCAGCCGAATACGTCGTCGGCTGTGGTTGGCAGTCTCCCTGCAGGGCAACCTGTGATCGCTATCGGCCGAAACAATGATGGAACGTGGCTGAAGGTTCCGCAGGGGTGGGTGTTTGCCGAGTTGGTTACGGCGTCCGGCGACACTGATTCACTTCCCGTTATGTCCTCGAACTAACGGCCAGCGTCAGTAGGGGTTGAAAACACAAAAAACCGGGATGCCTCGACGGGCGTCCCGGTCTTGTTTCAGCGTGTGTGAGAAGGCATCCGCCTACTCGTACGGGTTATCCAGGCGGAAGCCGTGGCCGCGGACCGTCACGATGTATTGGGTTTCGGGATCGACCTCGGCCAGACGGTCGCGCAGGCGGCGCACCAGCGCGTCGATCGCCTGCTCGCTGACGCCCTCGCCAACCGCTTCCGGCCACACCGCCTCGACCACGCCATCCCGCGTGCAGACCGCGCCGCCCGCGTCGTAGAGCAGCTCAAGCAGCCGGTATTGCGGCAGGCTCAGCGGCGGATCGACTTCCTTCCCGGCGATGAACACGCGCCGCGACTCGCGGTTGATCTGCAGGCGTCCCAGGCTGCTGGGAAGCTCGTGGATCATCAGCGGAGCGGTCGCTTCGGAGCCGACGAAGGTCATCTTCGCCGCAAGCGCGACGTTGATCTCGTCGCCGTCATGCAGCAGGACGGGCTCGCCGCCGGGGATCTGGCGGCCGTTGACCCAGGTGCCGTTTTTGCTGTTGAGGTCTTCGAGGTAATACTGCTCGCCAGCGCGATAGATGCGGATATGCTCGCGGGACACCTGGCGCTCGGGCAGCACGAGCCCGCACTCGCCCCCGCGTCCGATGATGAGTTCCGGCTCCTGAATGATAAACCGCTGCCCCGCCTTTTCACCCTCGTGAATAATCAACACGGGTTTATCTGCTGCATCTGCCATTGTTCTTTGTCCCTCGACAATGGGTAGGCGCCGGTAAGGATTGCGTGTATTGTGCCCGAACCGGCGCCATCCACGTGATGTCGATAGTCCGGTCCGTTCAGGAAACGCGCCCTTTAATCTTCATGCACTGTTCAGTCTTCTGACTGAAAAGTATAGCTAAACTGCGATAAGTCCTCAAGCCCGGCGGCAACGCGCGGAGCAGGGCGGTCAGCCACGGCTGAGCTCGACGTTGATCTCCACCGGGCTCTGCGTACGGTCGTCCACGACGATCGCGTCGGCCGACACGGGCAAGTATCCCTCAGCGCGCACCAGGATGCTGTACAGCAACGGCTGGGTGGACGTGCCGCGCGCCAGCAGGACAGGTATCTGATAGTATCCCTGGCTGTCCGCCAGCGACGTGCCGAGCACCTGGGTTTGCGACCAGGTGAAATCCTCGACGCTGTATTCCGGGCGCAGGACGATGAACATCGCGCCGGGGATGCCCTGGCCGGTTGCCGCGTCGGTGATGCGGCCTAGCATCTGCACGCCCTCTGCGCTGGCGAACACGCCGACCGGTAGCTGCCCCAGCCCCACGCGCGCGCTGACCGACGCCAGCGGCACGTTCTGGATGGCGATCTCCAGCGTGTACGTCCCATCGGGCAGGGATTGGAGCGCCTCGAGGCTGACGAAATAGTCTTCGCCTTCGGGCGGGGCGTCCCACGGCTCGGTGACCTCAATTAGCGGATCGCCGTCGATCAGCCAGCGCCACGTCCACGGCGTGCCAGGGCTGATCAGCCGCCAGTCGAAGAAGACGACCAGCGACTGGATTCCGGCCGGGAACTCGGTGCGCGCGGGCTGGACCGTACCGGGCGCGCCCGGTTGCTGGGTGGAGACGCGCAGATCGGTGAAGATCACGGGCCGGTTGGCTTCCGCGCCACCCGCGACGACAAAATCGGCTGTGGCGCTGAGCGTGTTGTTAACGCCTAGCTCCAGCCGGTAGCGGCCCGGTAAGAACTCGGCCTGCGCGGTGATGATGTGCGTGCCTTGTGTCTCCAGCGTCCACACCTCGTCGCCGCGCGCCAGCTCGCGCCCCTCGTAATACCAGATGTAGGTCCAGGGCGTGCCGGGCGTCATGTTGCGATAGTTGAACCGCGCCTGGATCGCCTCGCCTTCGGGCAGGACGTAGCTGGTGCCGACCAGCCCGCCAGTGTCGCGGTCCAGCAGGCCGAAGACGATGTCCGAGAAACCTGGCTCGGACGTGGGGCCGCCGCCGATCACGATGCTGCGCGACGCGACCTCTCGCCCCTCGATGAACAGGCGGAAGAAATAGACGCCGTTCTTCCACGGGATGTTCGAGCTGCCGATGTACCACGTCCCGCTGCGGCCGCCGCTCCACGTGGCGGGCGGCAGGCCGTAGATCGCCTCGGTCACGTCGTCGACGGTCACGCGCAGCTCGTAGATCATGCCGTTGACCATGTTCTGATAGTCGAAGAACAGGTAGAGGCTGGTGATCCCGGCGGGTGCGCTGCCGACCACGTTCGCCGGAACGCCCGCCTCGTTGACGCGCGTGGCGAAGAACAGGCGGCTGAAGCTCGGCTCGGCTTCGGGCGGCGCCGTGACGGCGCTGGTGTAGTCCTGCCCCAGGCGGATGCCGAGCGACGCGGCGCGCACCAGCCCGCGCGCGACGTTCGAGGGGCGGAGCGCGCTGATAAACCCGCCGACCGGCACGCAACTGTCGCTGCTGTTCGCGCGCCCGTCGAGGTTGGTGTCTTGCAGAATGCGGCAGTCGACCGGCGCGCCGCTGGCTTGTGTCGGCGCGATGGTCGGGATGCCGATCAGGCGACCGTCGCGGCTGTAGGCGCCGCCGCCGGTCATCGTGCCGGGGATGACCGCGCCGGTGCGGATCCAGGCGCGATCGCCCGCGCGCGCCTCGGCGGTGAAGCCGGTCACCGTGCCGCGCGTCACCTCGACCGGCGTGTTGCCGAGGTCGGGATAGCCGACAACGGTGATCGTGTCGTCCAGCATCACGCTGTCGGAGTCGCCCAGCTCCACGAATGGCAGGCTGAGCGTGCCCGGCTCGATCGGTCGCCCGTCGAGGTAGCCGTTGATCCGCAGTACGGCGAGGTTCAGCCCGGTGCTGACCTCGATGATTTCGGCGGTGTAGGTCGGGACGGGCGGCTCGTCCAGGCGGACGGTCACCGAGACGACGATCCGGTCAGAGCGGCACCGCTCGCTGGAAACGGCGGTGTGCGCGTTGGTCAGGATCAGCCCGTCCGCGCTGATCAGCGTGCCCGATCCGACGCACGAGATGATCGGCTGGCCCTGGTTCTGATAGGTCTGCATCAGGTAGACCGTCGCGCGCTTGATCACTTCCTCGTTGAGCTCGACCAGCGCGGGCGGGGGCGGCGTGGGCGTCGGCGTGGCGTCTTCTTCTTCGCCGTCCTGCGCCTGGGCGGGCGTGTAAAGCGGCGGGTACAGCGCCGCGAGCACGATGCCCAGCAGCACGAGGCCGGACAGCGCGGCGACGCAGACGGTCCGGTACAGATTTCGCGATCGCAGTTCCATCAGAAGATTTCCAGCGTGTTCAACATGTTCTCGAAACGATACAGGTTTTCGTCGAAGCGGCTGCGTTCTTCGCGGTAGCTCACGATGACGGCTTGCGCGCCGCGCAGCACGACGAGGTCCACGCCCTCGACCACCAGCGGCAGCGACTCGAGGGCCGGGTTGCGCTCGCTCTCGAAATACGCGTACGTCAGGCGGATCGCGTCCGATCCGTCGCGCAGCGTGACGTTTTGCCGCGCGATAACCTGGTAGCCGGGCAGGGTGAGCGGACGGTCGATCTCGATCTGGTGCAGCACGTTTGCGGGCGTGGCGTCTGGCCCGACCGGCAGGATCGACACCTGTAGCAGCGTTTTGAACGGCAGGGCGTCCGGATCGATCGCGCGGAAGACGTAATCCCCGCCGCGCCGGTCGATCAGCCAGCCGCTCGGCACTTGCGCGCGGACGCCTGCTTCCAGGTCTTCGAGCGTGACGGTGGCGTTGAGCGCGGAGTCTCGCATGGCGAGCCCCAGGAACAACACCACTGCCGCCAGCGCCAGCGAGAGGTACGTGTTCCAGCGCTGTGCGAAGTTCAGACCGGGGCGGGTTTCGGTGACGATGATAGGCGTGTTCACAGCAGTTCCCTACGTCCGATCATGGCTTCCTGGCGTTCGTCGGCGCTGCGGATCAGGAACGCGAAGACGATCAGCATCACGGCGACGAAGCCGAACGACAGCAACAGCCCGCCAATCGGGCGGCTGGCGGTCGCGCCGACGCCCAGCGAGCTGACGATCGCGATCCCCCGGAAGCCGTAGTGTATGCCGCTGAGAAACGCGGCCAGCAGCAGGCCAGCGGGCATCCAGATCACCGGCGGGCGGCCGGAGCGTAGCTCGCCCAGGAAGAAGCCGACGACGACGCCGGTTCCCAGGTGGGCGAAGGTGTTGGACGCCACCCACAGGCCGGTTGAGGCGATGGTTGCGTTGGTGTCCAGCGCGAACTGGATGTTCAGCACGGACGCGAATCCGAGCGACACCGCCAGCGCATAGGCGGCCGCATCCAGTCGCTGGCGGAAGTAGTTGATCCAGACGGTATAGCGCAGCACGGTGTACTTGAGAAACACCGCCGTGAAGCCGAGCGTGAACGTGTAGCCGAGCACGCGCCCGAAGAATCCCTGCTCCGGCAGCCAGCGCTCCGGCACGAACAGGCGCTCGGTGAGCGGCTGGGCGATCGCGCCCGCGACCAGCGCGCCGAGGATCAGCACGCTCAGGATATGCTGGCGCGGCTCGACGGCGCGGCGCTCGCTCCGGTACGAGAACACCAGCCACGCGCCGAGCGGCAGCAGCGCCAGCACAACGCGGCTGCCAGTGTCGCGGGCGTCTCCTGGTACAAAGTCGAAGACATACGTGCCCGCGTAGATGAGCGCGGCAACCAGAAACATCACGGTGATCTCAAGCCAGGTCGTTTCCCAGACGCGCCGGTACGGGTAAACCTCGACCGGCTCCTCTTCTGGCGCGAGCAAAATCGGTTCGAAAGACACCAGCAGCTCCCGGCTGAAAAAGTG
>CBINGT010000086.1:0-10486 GCA_966250245.1 uncultured Anaerolineae bacterium | reverse complement strand
GTAACCGAGAATGAGGACGGCTCGCTCAACCGCGATATCATCACGTCCGAGATCAACGCGGAGCACCCGATTCTGCAAGGCATTACTGGCCCGATCGCCATGTTCAGCGCGCGCTCGCTCGACGTGGATTCCTCGATTCAGGCGTATACCGCCGTGCCGCTGATTTTCAGCGGGCCGGAATATTATGGCGAGACGCTGTACGTTGACTATCTCCAGTTGAACGCCGAGGAATTCACCCCCGGTGCAGACACGCCGCGCGGGCGTCTACCGCTGGCCGCAGCGTCAGAAAGCCGCACGACCGGCGCGCGGATCGTCGTGATTGGCGATGGCGGCATGGCAGCGAACGGCGAGGGGTTCCTCTCGGCGCCGATCAACAGCGCGGGCTTCGTCTACCCTGAAAATGTCAAGTTCATGATGAACACGGTCGCGTGGCTGGTGAACGCGGATATGAACGAGACAGAAACGTTCGTCTTCCCGTCGCCCGGCCCCACTGCAACCGCCACGCCGGTGGTCGAGCCGACGCCGACACCCGAGCCAACGGAAGAGGCCGAGAGCACCGATGAATCGAATGGCTAGCATTTCCCGGCGCGGCTTTCGCGCCATTGCGCTCGCCTGTGTGGGGCTGGCGGCGCTGCTGGCCGTTTTCCTGGCAGGGCTACCGGCGCAAACCGGTCACGCCCAGGAAGAGGGTCGACCGCTGGTCGTCTTTATCCAGGGGCGCCGCCCGCTGGACTCGGCGAGCATTTCGAACGTAGGGCCGGAAGGGTTGAGCAAGCTGGCCGACATCTTCCGCTCGTTGGGCGCGGAAGTGATCTACCGCAACATCATCGAGCCGATCCCCGACGAAGCTTCGGTGGTGGTGCTGGCACGCCCGATGCGTGCGATGGGCACAGCCGAGTCGGCCTATCTCTGGGATTTTCTCGAGTCGGGCGGAAATTTGCTGGTCGCCTTCGACCCGGAGAGCACGTTCATCCTCAGCCCGTCGGTGGAGCGCGGCGCAAACATCCGCTCGCGGATCGGGCGCGGGGCGCTGGCCGAGCTGTTCGACGCGGACTTCGGCATCCGGATGTACGACACCTTCGTCGCAGAGCCGTACGTTAGCAACGCGTCGTTGTTGCGGGTAGATACCATGTACTCGATCGGGATGCCCGACAATGTCCCGAACCCGATCACCGAGCCGCTGCGTGACTACAATCTGCCGCTGTGGGTCTGGGGCGCGCGCCATATGCGCGTGGAGCCGTTCGTCATCGGCGGGCAGGCGCTCCCCCTGATCTACACCGATACGGCTTTCGCGGAAACTGACCCGGGCATCTTCCCGACTGGGCGCACAGCCGCAGACGTCGCGACCGCACCGGTTGAGATGAACATCGGCGAAGACTTCACCGGCCGCCTGAACATGGGCGCGATCGGGATGGATCTGCGGACTGGCGCGCGGCTTGCCGTCCTGGGCGACTCCGAGATGCTGCAAAACGGGTTCGGCCTAGTGTCGTCCGGCCCGACGCCGCGCTATCCGGCCAACCGGATTTTCGCGGAGCGGCTCGCAGCATGGCTGCTGGAACTACCCGAGCGAGAATGGCCGCGCCTGCCGGGTGGGTTCACGTGGATCCAGCTCGACGGCGAGCGCAGGGACTGGCCCGACCGTAGCGTGGCGACCGGCCCTGATGCAGCCGGGGACAGCGCGCAGCCTGCATTCGATTTGCAGCAGGTTCACGGTTTTGCAGATAATCGGTACGTCTACCTGCTGTTGGAGACGGCCGCTCCCCCCGATGCCGAGGTTCAGGTGACGATCTCGCTGGACGCACTAGGCGAAGACCCGGTACCCCGCCTTGTCGCCTCGGCGAGCGGGGCCGTGATCGAACGACCAGGCGCTCCGTCAGAAGTGTTGCGGGATGTTGCGCTCGGAACCGGCTCGGCGATCGAGCTACGCCTTCCGCAGCGGCTGTTTGGCGAAAACATCCAGGTGACGGTATGCGTGCACAGCGCGCCGGGGCAGGAACCGCTGGATTGTCTCGACCAGGCGCTGACCGTGCCGTACACGAACCTGCAAGCGCCGTTCGATTGGGCGCTGCTCGGCCGCCCGCTGGCAACTGTCTACACCAATGGGGGCGTGTATGTTCGCACCGCGCCATCCACCGATGCCAGCATCGCGGGAACCGTCTACAACGGAACGTCGTTCGCGGTGCTTGGTCGCAACGCCGATGCAAGCTGGATTCAGGTTGAAAATGGCAACTTCCGTGGCTGGATGGCAGCTTTTCTGCTGACGCCCAACCATGATCTGACGCTTCTGCCGGAAGTGGTGGCGCCAGGAAGCTAAGCGTCCCGTAGCCGAAGCGCCGGGTGTATGACGGTGTATTGTGTCTACCGCTCGCCTTTCTCGGGGAATACACGAAGGAGCACGATGATGAAACCGTACGCGTTCCGCCGATTTTGGTTCGCTGTTTTCCTGTGCAGTGTGCTTGGCCTGGCGCTGGTCGCCACGCTGGCCCAATATTCGGGCATCGCCTTTGCCGACCCAGACAGCAACAAAGCTGTGGTCGAGCGGTTAATGACGGATGTCGCTCTGAACAGCGACAACGAGGCGTTTGACGCAATCTTCGCTGAAGACTTCGTCGGCCATATGCCGGGGGTAGAAGACGAATGGGGAGAGCCGGACAAGCTCGCGATGCGCGACCTGATCCTGCTCACGACGCGCGCGCTGTCCGACCTGGAACTCGAAACCGATCTGCTGCTGGCTGAAGGCGGCCTGGTCGCGCAGCGCGTCACCATGCGCGGGGCGTTCACCAGCGAGTTCTTCGACACTCCGCCCACCGACGAGTCGTTTGAGGTGAGCTTCAACATCATCTACCGCTTCAACGATAGCGGCCAGATCGCCGAAATGTGGATCGAGGGCGGCGTGGACCACCTGACGACCGAGGTCGGGCTGACGATCATCCCTGCCGAATAATCCCCCTGCGCTCCAAGGCGGGCCGTGACAAATCATGGCCCGCCTTTTCCTCTTCGCAGAACAGTCCCCTGTCGCTTGCTTGCTTCGCTTACATTTTAGCGAATTCTTTATATCATTTTTACTGCTATTAACCTGACACGGTCCTATAATACAAAACATAATAGCTCGATGAGTCCCATCGAGCGTAAAGCGTTTTACCCGTATCCTCTTTATCCGCACCTTTTAGGTATCTGCTCAATGCTAAGGCGGGGGAGCAGTGTATGACTAGACATCCTGTACGGAAAACGCGTCAAGTCGCTCGGTCAGGGCTAATCGGGCTTTTCGTCCTGCTGGCTCTGATGCTGTCAACTTACTCGCCGACCCTGGCGGCCGAACCTTCGCCACCCCAGGTAGTCGAGACTGCCCAAACCACCGTTGGGTATGTTGGCCCGAACTACGGCACAACTGGAAACTCGACACCTACAGGCGAGAAGCCGGAGAGCAAGCTGTGGTATAACGACGGCCGCTGGTGGGCCGTCATGTACAACGGGACTGCAAGGGCCTATCGCATCTACTGGCTGAACCTGTCGAACCAGCAATGGCAGGACACCGGCTTCAACACCGGGAACCGCGGCAGCGACAAAGTAGACGTGCTCTGGAGCGACAGCAACCAGAAGCTCTACATGGTGTCGCATGTCTTTTCGACCAGCGCCTCGAACTCGGGCGCGGCCCCGCAGTTGTTCCGTTACAGCTACAACTCAGGCAGCAAAACCTACTCGCTGGACTCCGGTTTTCCGGTAGATGTCGGTGCCGGGCGCATGGAAGCGCTCGTCATCGATCGTGACTCGACCGGCCGGTTGTGGATCGCCTACATCGGCGCGGACCGGCGGCCAAATGTCGCCCACAGCACCACCGACGACCGGACATGGTCCGCACCGTTTCCGGTTCCGGGCGCCAGTCAGGCCTCCAGCGACGACATCGCATCGGTGATTGCGTTTGGCGGGAATAAGATCGGCGTCGTCTGGAGCGACCAGAGCCATGACGCGTATTACCTCGCCATCCATAACGACAGCGCCCCGCCAAATCAGTGGACCATCGAGACAGTTATCCAGGGCAACAACCTGGTTGACGACCATATCAACCTCGCCACCGACAATAGCGGTCGCCTCTACATCGCGGGGAAGACCAGCCTGTCGGGCGGCAGCAATCCGCTGGTCACGTTGGAAACCCGCGCCGCCAATGGCGGATGGTCGCGCTCGGTGTTTGGCACCGACAACGACGGGCACACACGCCCGATTGTCGTTGTGGACAGCCAGAACCAGAAGGTTCACATGTTCGCGACTTCGCCGGAATCGGGCGGCTCAATCTACTACAAAGTCGCCAATATGGGGAACAACCCCACCTTTCCGAGCGGTCGCGGCACTGTTTTTATGCATCCTCCTTCGGGCGATCTGAATAACCCCACCTCGACCAAGCAGCAGGTCAACAGTACGACGGGGCTGGTCGTGTTGGCGAGCAACAACCCAACCGACACGTATCATCACAACTACGAACCGCTCGGCGGCGGTCCGCCACCCACCACACCGCCACCGACGACACCTCCGCCAACGACGCCGCCGCCGACCACACCTCCGCCGACGACGCCGCCACCCACGACGCCGCCTCCAACCACGCCTCCGCCGACGACACCTCCGCCGGGCGGGCAGTTGGAGTTCTCGCCGATCGGGGATACGCACGTCAAGTCGGACAAGCCGAATTCGAGCTATGGCAACGAGACATACGTCCGGCTACGCGGCACTGCCAACAACGACTATGACAGCTACTTCAAGTTCAACATCACCGGGACAGGCGGCCAGGTATCCGGCGCTGTGCTGCGGCTCTACTCCTACGACGGCGGGCCGGACGGTGGCACGATCTACCGGGCGTCCAACAACTACCTGAACTCGTCCACACCGTGGGCCGAGAACGGCCTGACCTGGACCAACGCACCGGGCCCAACGGGTGCTGCGCTGGACAGCGCGGGCAACGTTCCGAACAACTCGTGGATCGAGCTGGACGTCAGCGCAGCCATCACCGGCGATGGCACGGTGAGCTTCGTGCTGACCAACAACAACAGCAACAGCGTCTTCTACTACTCGAAGGAAGCCGCTGACTTCCGTCCGGTGCTGATCGTCTTCACGTCTGGTGGCAGCCCGACGACACCGCCGCCCACGACGCCACCACCCACGACGCTGCCGACGACGACACCTCCGCCAACGACGCCGCCACCCACGACGCCGCCTCCAACCACGCCTCCGCCGACGACACCTCCGCCGGGCGGGCAGTTGGAGTTCTCGCCGATCGGGGATACGCACGTCAAGTCGGACAAGCCGAATTCGAGCTATGGCAACGAGACATACGTCCGGCTACGCGGCACTGCCAACAACGACTATGACAGCTACTTCAAGTTCAACATCACCGGGACAGGCGGCCAGGTATCCGGCGCTGTGCTGCGGCTCTACTCCTACGACGGCGGGCCGGACGGTGGCACGATCTACCGGGCGTCCAACAACTACCTGAACTCGTCCACACCGTGGGCCGAGAACGGCCTGAACTGGACCAACGCACCGGGTCCAACAGGCGCTGCGCTCGACAGTGCAGGTAATGTTCCGAGCAACTCGTGGATCGAGCTGGACGTCAGCGCGGCCATCACCGGCGATGGCACGGTGAGCTTCGTGCTGACCAACAACGATAGCAACAGCGTCTTCTACTACTCGAAGGAAGCCGCCGCTGACTTCCGTCCGGTGCTGATCGTCTTCACGGGCGCGGGCAGTGGCACCCCCACTACCCCACCGCCGACGACGCCGCCACCGACCACACCGCCGCCGACGACACCGCCACCCACCACGCCTCCTCCAGGCGGGAACCTGGTGCTGACGCCGATCGCGGACACGCACGTCAAGTCGGACAAGCCGACCTCCAGCTACGGCAACGAGCCGTACGTCCGGGTGCGCGGCTCTGCCAACAACGACTACGACAGCTACTTCAAGTTCAATGTCACCGGAACGGGTGGGAACATCACCGCCGCGACGCTGTGGATCTATACGTACGACGGTGGGCCGGACGGTGGCACGATCTACCGGGCGTCCAACAACTACCTGGGCACGTCCACGGCGTGGACTGAGAACGGCCTGAACTGGAACAACGCGCCGGGCCCGATGGGCGCCGCGCTGGACAGCGCAGGCAACGTCGCGGACAACTCGTGGGTCGCGCTCGACGTCACCGCCGCCATCACAGGCGATGGCACCTACAGCTTCGTGCTGACCAACAACGATGGCAACAGCGTCTTCTACTACTCGAAGGAAGCCGCTGACTTCCGCCCGCGTCTCGAGATCTCGACCGGCAGCGGCCTGATGGGCCTGATGCTGGAAACGGCTCCGAGCGCCGCGCAGCGTAGCTTCTTCGTCGAAGATCCGGACACGCCGGAGCCCGAACTCACACCCGAGCCGACTGAGGTCACACCTGAGCCGGTCGTCTACAGCCTGCCGTTCGCGGACGACTTCGTCCTCGGCACAGGCTGGACCGCTTCGGGCACGTGGCAGTACGACCCGGCGGCCGGGCTGAACAGCGCGGGTTGGTTCGCCAACAGCGCGGCGCGTGGCCAGGACAGCACGCTCCAGCTCAACGGCCTGATCGACCTGACGACGGTCCTCTCGCCGACCCTGACCTTCCAGCAGCGCGCCCTGCTCACAACGGGCGATCGCGTGGTGGTCGAGGTCAGCGTCGACGGTGGTCAGACCTGGCTGCCCGTCTCCGAGGAAACCGGCGCGGTCAGCGAATGGTCGCAGCGCAGCGTGGACCTGTCCGCCGTCAGCGGCCAGATCATCGCCCTGCGCTTCCGTCTCGACACCACTGGCGAGCTGCCTGCTGGCACGACCTCGGTCGGCCTGTGGGTGGACAATGTGTGGGTCGGGCTGGTGGAGCTTGCGACGCCGACCGACGAGCCGGTGAACGAGCCTGCTCCGATCACGGAAACGCCTGTGACAGAAACGCCGCCGGTGGAACTGCCGACCGAGGTCCCGACTGACCTTCCGACCGAGGCTCCGACCGACGTCGTCCCGACCGTCGAGCCGACGACCGAGCCGGTTGTTCCACCCGCCAGCCCGTTGCTGACGGTGGAATCGAACGACCCGGCTGTGATCGCGAGCGGCACGTGGTTCGGGCACAATACGGACCTCGCCAGCGGCGGACAGTATGTGTACAGCAGCGGCGCGCTGACCGACACCTTGACCCTGGGCTTCACCGGCACGCAGGTGGACGTCGTCTTCGTCGTCTTCCCGACGCTGGGCAGCTTCGCGATTGAGGTGGACGGCGCGCAGCTTCAGATCGTCAGCAGCACGGGCGAGCAAGCCTTCGGCGCTCGGACCAGCATCACCGGCCTAGCCGATGGTGCTCACACGCTGCGCATCGTTCCGATCAGTGGAACCATCGCCATCGACGCGTTCGCCGTCGCGGGCCTGGCGCCTGCTGCGCCGGTGGTTCCGCCCGTCACCGATCCGACTGTCGTTCCGCCCACGGACGAGCCAACGAGCGCGCCGCAGCCGGACATCATCGTTCCGTCCGTGACGCCGACCGCCACGCCGCTGCCCATCCTGCTGCCCTTCTTCGACTCGTTCGAAGTCGAGCAGACGTGGGTTGCGGATGGCGATTGGGTCTACGCGCTCAACGGTGGCTCGGTCGGCAGCGGCTGGTACGGCTACGCGATCGAGCGCGGCAAGGTCAGCACTCTGACGCTGGCGTACCCGCTGGACCTTCGGACCGCTGTGATGCCGCAACTCACCTTCTGGCACATGGCCGATCTGCAAGGTGACGAGTTGTTCAGCGTCGAAGTGTCGGTGGACGGCGGCCTGAGCTGGCTGCCCATCGACCTCCAGCCCGGCTGGAGTGGCGCCTGGATGCAGCGCACGGTGGACCTGAGTGGCTTCCGTGGGTTCGTCATCGGTCTGCGGTTCGTGCTCACGGCTGGCCCGTCCAACCAGAACGCGAACAGCCGCCCGAGCATGGTCGCCATCGACGAGCTGTCGGTGCAGGAGTACATTCCGCCGACGCCTACGATGCTGCCGACCGCCATTCCGACGCAGGAAGTGGTGATCACGCCGGACATCGTGACGCCGGAGCCGACGCTCCCGCCGACCGAAGTCCCGACGCAGGAGCCAACGGTCGAGCCGCCCCCGCCGCCGACCGAGGAGCCGACCGTCGAAGTGACGCCGCCTCCGACTGAGCCGCCAGCCCCTGAGCCCACTCAGGAGCCAGCGCCCACCGAGGGTGCGGCTGAGTAAGCCGCCTCTCCCCAGAAATACAGCAGGCCCGGATCATCTCCGGGCCTGTTCTTTTTCTGCGTATCCGTTCCGTGCAGGAGAGCGAGCGCGCTTGCGATCAGGCGCGCGGGGGATAGACGAGCGTCACCGGGCAGCGCAGGTTCTTCACCACCTTCTGCGCGACGCTGCCCATCAGCAGGCGCGAAATGCCGGTCCGCCCGTGCGTGGACATCACGACCATGCTCACGCCTGTCTCGCCCTCAACAAAATCCACAATCGCCTGAGCCGGGTTGTTGCTTCGAATAATATGCTCCCGCGCGCGGATCCCTTCGCGGCGAAGCGTATTCCGCAGCGCGATCAGGGTATCGCGGATCTGCTCATACGGGCGCTCGGCCGCTTCCTGCTGCCCGGCCAGGGCGAGCTGGTCCGCGTAATCGCTGGCAGGCGACTGGAAGATGTGCAGCAGGATAATCTCAGCGTCGAATGCGCGCGCGATCTCCTGCGCCTGGGGGATGGCGCTCTCCGACCAGCTTGAGCCGTCGAGCGGCACGACAATCTTGTACGTCGTGGGGCGCACGAGCAGCAAGGGAACCGGCAGGTTGTTCAGCGCGGCTTCGACGTCCGGCCCGAAGACCCAGCGCAGCATTCCGGTCCAGCCCTGAGTGGACATCACGATCAGTTGCACGCCCTCGCGCTCGATAAGCTGCTCCAGCGCGGCGCGCGGCTCTGGCCCTTCGATCACGCGCGTTTCGACATCGAAATTGTCCTCGCGAAGCTGCTGCCGCAGGGTTTGCAAGCGGGATTGCGCGTCCTGACAGGTAGGCTGCCCCGCTGCCAGCGGCAGACCCGCCGCTTCCGGCTCGATCACGTCCGCTAGGCAGACGAGCAATAGACGCGACCGGTGCACCCGCGCCACGTCCACGGCATGTGGGATCGCATATTCGGCCACGTCGGAGCCATCCAGTGGCACCAGGATCGTCTGATAGGCAGGGGTCGGGATGCGCATGCCGTCCGCTCCCGCGGTTAGAGAATCTGGGACAGGAACAGCTTGGTACGCTCGTGCTGCGGGTTGTGGAAGAAGTGCTCTGGCGGCCCCATCTCAACAATCCGTCCCTCGTCAAAGAACACGATCCGGTCCGCCACTTCGCGCGCGAAGCCCATCTCGTGCGTCACGACGAGCATCGTCATGCCGCTCTGCGCCAGCTCTTTCATCACGTCGAGCACTTCTTTAATCATCTCGGGGTCCAGCGCCGAAGTCGGCTCGTCAAACAGCATAATCTTCGGCTGCATCGCCAGCGCGCGCGCAATCGCCACACGCTGCTGCTGGCCGCCGGATAGCTGGCCCGGATATTTGCGCGCCTGCTCCGGGATCCCGACGCGATCCAGCAACTGCAGCGCGATCTTTTCGGCGTCGCGGCGTGGCTGGCGGCGCACAAAGCGCGGCGCGAGCGTGATGTTCTGGAGCACGGTCAGATGCGGAAACAGGTTGAACTGCTGGAAGACCATGCCGATTTCGCTGCGGATCGCGGCGATGTTGCGGACGTCGTGGCTCAGCTCGATGCCGTCCACGATGATCTGCCCTTCCTGGTGTTCCTCGAGCCGGTTGATGCAGCGAATGAAGGTCGATTTGCCAGACCCCGACGGTCCGATGATCACGACAACTTCCTGCGGCATCACTTCGAGGTTGATATCTTTCAGCACGTGGAAGTTGCCAAACCACTTGTTCACGTTGCGGCAGATGATAATCGGCTCTCGGGAGTTGTTGTTACTGTTCGTCGTCACGCGGACTTCCTCTTGTTGCATCGTCATCGCCGGACACTCCCCGCGCCAGACGTCTCCAAGCGGCGGCTGACATCGGACATGGCGTAGCTGATCACGAAATAGATGATTGCGACGAAGATATACGCTTCGCGCTGGTAGGGCCGGTAAATCGGCTGGCCGCTGACTATTGTATCCACAATGCCGACTAATTCGAAGAGGCCAACGACCGCCACCAGCGACGTATCTTTGAACAGGCTGATGAACTGACCCACAATCGCCGGAATCACCGCGCGCAACGCCTGCGGCAGCACAATCAGCGAAGTGGTCAGGAGCGGGTTCATGCCCAGCGCGCGCGCCGCCTCGATCTGCCCGTGCGGGACGATTTGCAGCCCGCCGCGCACATTCTCCGCCAGATATGCCGCGCTGAACAGCGTCAGCCCGATCATCATGCGCACCGTCAGGTCAATATTCGACAAACCGGACCAGAAGAACGGCACGATCAGCT
>CBINGT010000085.1:0-10491 GCA_966250245.1 uncultured Anaerolineae bacterium | reverse complement strand
GCTGGTTCTCCAGCCATATGACGATCTCATCACACCAAATGGCTACTGGCTCATTCCTTACTTCATCGGGTTCGCTTTCGCCGCGCTCATCCCGCTGTGGGCTGCCTATCAGATGCCGATCAAGCTGTACCGGCAATTCATCTTCGCAATGGCGAGCGCGGCGCTGGTCAGCTATGTGATCTACATCCTCTTTCCGACCTACGTCACCAAGCCGGCGCCGGAGATGGTGCCGGGGGACGACTTCTTTGCGGAAATGCTCCGCAACAGCTACAAGCTCGACGCGGCGGCCAGCACGCACAACGCCGCGCCCAGCCAGCACGTTTTCTACGCGCTGATCAACATGGCGTTTATGATCCGCTTCCGCCCCAAGCCGGGCGTGTTCGGCGTGTGGGTGCTGCTCGGCGCGCTGATCTCCGCCTCAACCGTGCTCACGCAGCGCCACAACCTGCCGGACCTGATCACCGGCTACATGATGGCGGTCGCCGCGTACTATTTCGGCGTGTGGCTCGGCGAGCGGGTCACGCAGCGTTTGGGCGATGCGGATCGCCTCTATCCCATGCCAGTTGGCCGGATTGGGCGCCGCGTGCGCCGTCTGCGCGCCGCGCGGACCCAGCCGACACCGTAGCACACAGCGGTTAGCAGTTAGCGGTTAGCGAAACCGCGCGAGCGCCGTCCTGGCTAACGGCGAAGCGGTTTCGCTACAACTCGCTATTATCTGCGCTCAGTTCACCCCTACCCCGATCTTCAGCGCGACTCCGTCGCATGGGTAAGGGGTTTGCTTTTGGCTAGCTGCTAACGGCTAATCGCTAACCGCTTCTCATTTGTTCGGTCTGACCAAGCGCGACTCGCCGCTGATCCGGTAGGATGGACGTGCGGGCCGCGTTTTTGGCTCGTCGTTTCGCCCAGGCATCGTAAATGTCGTCGAGGAGAACCCAATGAGCGCCAACGACACGCCGCGTTTTGTCGTCGAGGAAGCCCACCGCGTCCCGGTGAACGATTACCCCGGCCGGTTGGCGGAAATTCCTCCCTCGCGCATGTTTATCATCAAGCAATCGCTGAATCGTTACCGCGAAAAGATGGGCGCGGACGCCCCGATTTTCAACGCGTCGCAGGGCGATGGCGGCGACTCGCTGCCCGGCGTGCCGCACGACATTCTTGACCGGGCGCACGAGCTGGTTAAAGCGCGCGGCACGTCCTACGATCCGCCATACGGCGCGGACGCCTTCCGCCGCGCGGTCGTCGAGCAGTATTGGGCGCTCGACTCCACGCTCGGATGGGGCCCCGCGAACGTCCTGGCGACGGTCGGCGGGCGCGACGCGCTGCAGAAAGCCTACGAGGCGATGATCGCGCTCGGAACCGGCCGCGTGGGGGATGTAGTGCTGGTGTCTCGCGTGCCGTGGATCAGCTACAACTGGGGCGCGTATGCGCTCGGCGCGAACGTCCTGCTGGCGCCAGGTGACGAGTCCGACGCGTGGCAGCTTACCGAGGACGGGCTGACCGAGTCGGTGCGCTTCTGCGAGCGCATGGGCGGGCGGCGAATCGCCGGGGTGGTCATCACCTCGCCCGACAACCCGACCGGGCGCACGCTCTCGATGGAGCGGCAGGTCGCGCTGGGCAAACATGCGCTGGCGCTCGGCGTGCCGTTCGTGCTGTACGACTGGATTTACCATTATGTCACCGAAGGCGAGCCGATGGACGCGAACCGCTTCCTGGCGGCGTTCGAGCCGGACGAGCGCGAGCGGATCATGATCGTGGACGGGCTGACCAAGTCTCTCGGCGGCTCCAACGTCCGAAACGCGCACGTACTGGCCGGGCGAGACGTGATCGCCTTCATGACCAGCCGCGCCTCGCACGCGGTCATCCCCCCGTTTCACGCCCAGGCGGTCGCCATCGCAGCCTACGAGCGCGGGCTGCGCGTCGCGGGCGAGTCGATTATCGGGCCGACCAACGCCAGCCGCTCGATCGTGCGCCGCTTCCTCAGCGAGCACGGCTACCGCTTCATCATGGGCGACGGGTATTACGCGTTTATCCACGTCGCGCCGTGGATGGAAGCGGCCGGGATGGCGGACAGCTTCGCGCTGGGCGAGTACCTCGCGGCGGAACACGGCGTTGCGGTCGTGCCGGGCGCAGCCTTCTCGGACGAGGGGAACGGCTGGATTCGCTTCTCGTATGCCACGCCGCCAGAGCGCACCAAGGGGGCGTTGGATCGCTTCCACACAGCGCTCGAAGCGCTGCTAGCACGGGAGCCGCAGCAAGCCGGGGATTGATAGTCGGCGCGGAAAGGACTAGAATCCGCGCCTGGCGTGGGCAGCGAACGCAGCCGCTCCGCCACGAACTCGCAGGGCGAGGCCGCGCGTGCGGCGTCGCAGAGTGAGGACAAACACTCATGAACCGAAACTTGCTGCGCCTGGGGCTGGCGCTGATCGCGCTTGCGGCGATCGTTGCGCCGCGTGCCCAGGCTCAGGATACTGACTCGCCCCCTACTGGTGGAGCGATCAACATCATCCGCCCGGAAATCTATCTGACCGAAGCGGGCGAGGCCGAGCGCCGCATTGGTATGCCGGGCCGGATTGAACCGGGGGACAGCCTGCGGACCGGCGAAACCGGCGTCGCGCTGATCACATGGCTGCCGGACGCAACCGAGTCCGTGTTAGGCCCCGACACGCAGATCACGCTGGAACGCTTCGAGGGGAGCGAAGAAAGCGGCTTTGACGTGGCACTGAACCAGTCCAGCGGGGAGCTTCGCATGGGCATCGGGCCAACGGGCGCCGCCAACAACACCAGCACGTGGCGCGTGATGACTCCGGCGTTCGTCGCGCGGCTGTTCCAGGGACGCTTTGAGGTGCGCGTCTCCGACGGCGGGAAGAGCACGCTGATCGTCACCGAGGGCAGCGCGGAGATCGACCGCTCCGGCGACGCGCCGCTGATGGTCGCCGCGCACGAGTTTGTCACCGCGCGGCCAGACGAGCCGCCCGCGCAGGCCGAGCGCCTGAGCCTGGATGGCGTGGAAGTCGCGCTGACGGACGTGTGCACCGGCGTGGCGCGCGCCAATGTCAACGTGCGGCTGGCGCCGAGCGAAAGCAGCCGCCGCCTGGGCGGGCTGACCGAGGGGCAGCGCTTCTGGGTGCGCGCCGCGACCGAGGGACGTCTGTGGCTGCAAATCTACTTCCGCACCGCCGACGATGACCGCGAGGCGCACGATTACGGCTGGGTCTACGGCCCGATCGCGGAGCTGGACGAGGCGAACTGCGGTGCGCTCACCGCCGCGCCGCTCGACGCGAGGATCTTCGGCGGTCCGGGCGTCACCCCGCTCGGTACGGTCGAGCCATCACCCGAACCCCCTGCCAGTGACGCGACACCCGCCGCCGGAGACAGCGGTGAAAATGTCACTGGCGCCGACACGCCCGACGATGCGGAATAACCCTGAGATAGTCAGGAATCAAACATGCCGCTTGAACTAAACATCGAGCAGATTCGCGGGTGGATGGCCGAAGCCGGGGAGATCGCGCTCGGCTATTTCGGCAACGTCGCGGCGGAGTGGAAGGGCGTCGCGGATCCGGTCACCGAAGCAGACCGCGCGATCGAGCGCCTGCTGACGGGCTACCTGCGCGAAGCGTTCCCGCACCACGCGATCCTCGGCGAAGAATATGGCGGGGAAACGCTCGATCACCACTTCATCTGGACGATCGATCCCATCGACGGGACGCGCGTGTTCGTGGACGGCCTGCCCACGTGGAGCATCACGATCGCGCTGCTCGAAGATCGCGTGCCGACCTTCGGGATGGTGTACATTCCGCTCTACAACGACTGGACGTACACCGACGGCGACGAGGTGATCTGCAACGGGCGCGTCGTCACCCATAAACTGAAAAACCACTGGGCGGACGACTCGATCGTGCTGTCGCGCAGCGACGCGAACTCCTGGTTCGAAATGGCCTTCACGCGGGTAATCGGCCTCGGCAGCACGGCGACGCACTTTGCGTATACTGCGCGCGGCTCTGCCCTGGCGACCGTCGCGCACGACGCCTACGTGTGGGACATCGCGGCGGGCGCGGCGATCATGGCCAAGCAAGGCGGCGAGATCCGTATGCACTCCGGCGAGTTGCTCGACTGGACGACGCTCGACCTGCACGCGCCGATCACCGAGGCGTTCTTCGGCGGGCATCCGGCCGTGGTGGAGCGGCTGATCCCGCTGTTCCACCGCCGCGCCGAGCCGATCCGCCACCCGTCCTGGGAAGACCCGCGCCCCTGAACGAAAACGGCGACCCCGGGGAAACGCTCCCCAGGGCCGCCGCTGGTTTCTGCGGATTGCCCGCGCTTACTCGGCCTGAAGCGGCGGGTTCGGGTTAGGCGACAGGCGCCACGTCCCGCCCAGGCAATCCCCACGCACGTCCGCCTCGAAGAACGAAATCACATCACCGTAGAGCGTGGTGAGCCGATGCTCGCCGGGGCCGGGCACGTACTGGCCGTCCTGCATCTGGCCGCCCGCGATGTACGTGTAGTCGCTCAGTAGCTCGAACTCCGGTGTTAGCGCCCAGCCCAGACGGTCACGGATGCCTGGCTCAGTGCGCCACACAAGGCCAAACCCGCGCTTCGGCTGGTACAGCCCTTCCGGCGGGACGATGCTCGGATCTGTCTCCGGATCGCCTTCCTCGAACTCGTCGACATAGCAGAACCAATCGCCGCTGTTCGGGTCATTTTCGCTGGCCGCCATCACCCACGTCTGCCGCAGGTGACGAATCCAGAACATACGCCCATGCTCGAAAACCTGCTCCGCGCCCTGAACCTGGGCCACCACCGGCGTCGGGAACCCGGCCGGGGCGGGTGTCGGCTCGACAGCGGGCGGCGCGGTCGGCGTCGGCTGGACCGGCTCAGCGACCTGCTCCGGCGCGGCCGGGACGTTCCACACGCGGACCGTGCCATTCGAGCCGGTCGCGGAGAGCATCGTCCCATCCGGGCTGAACATCACGCGGCTGACCACGCTGGCGGGCCCCGCCAACTGCGCCAGGCCGGAGCCATCGCTCGCGTTCCACAGGCGGACCGACCCATCGACGCTCGCGCTGGCGACGATCGAGCCATCGGGGTTGAACGCAACATCGGTGACGATCGCGTTGTGCGCATTGATCAGCGCGCGGCGCTCGCCGGTCGCCGTGTCGGTGAGGCGCACGCGGCCATCGGCGCTGCCGGTCGCCAGCAGCGCGCCGTCCTCGCTGAACGCAACGCTGGTCACGAGCGTCGCATCGGCGTCCAGCTCGCGCGCGGCAGCGGTCAGATTGGCCGCGTCGTACAGCCACACGCCATTTGAATTCGCCACGGCGAACCAGCGCCCATCCGCAGACCATGCGGAGTCGTACGCTTCCTGCGACTGGGTATCCAGCACCGCCAGCTCGGCAAGCTGCGCGGCATTCGTCGGGCTAATCGGCGCGCGATCGCCGCCATCTTGCGCCGTGACCATCACCGCACCGCCTAGCGCCGCGATCAGCGCCAGCACGGTGAACATCCATCCTCGTCGTTTCACAGTGTTTTCTCCTTGTACGACAGCCCAGAACCGCTAGAGGTCAGCGATAAACGATTGGCATTGCGCCATTCGCTAAAAGCCACACCTCTGCAAAACGGAAATCTGGCAAATTGCAACAGTCAGCCGTTCACGACAGGCAACACTCCGGCGCAGGCCGTTCAGATGAATCCGTCAGTTCCGGACAGCACTGAACGCCGCCATGAACGCCAGTCAGCCAATCGCTCACTGCTAACTGCTAGATTATGCCAAATTTCGCCATGTTCGGCCCCATGGCCGCCCACCGCCCGGCCAACGGAACCGTTACCGTAGCTCCCGGCTGCTGTACTCGAGAATCCGCCGCGCGACGATCAGCGTGTTGATCTGCCCGGTTCCCTCGTAGATGTCGTTGATCTTGGCGTCGCGCATCCACTTCTCGACCAGCCACTCGCGGCTGTACCCGAGCGGCCCGAGCAACTCGACCGCCTTTTGCGTCACGGCGGTGACGACCTTGCCCGCCTTCGTCTTCGCCATCGACGCTTCGAGGTTGTTCTGCTGGCCGTGATCGATCAGGCTCGCCGCGCGCAGCGTCAGCAGCCACGCCGCCTTGAGCTGCATCTCCATCTCGATCACATCCCGCTGGACCGCGCTCAGCGCGTGGTACGGTTTGTCGTACGGGATCTCGATCCCCTCGTCGGCCAGCTTCTCTTTGACGAACTCCAGCGCCGCGCGGCCTACGCCAATCGCGCTGGCAGCGATCAGCGGGCGGCTGGCGTCGAACGTCGCCATTGCGCCCTTGAAGCCCATCGTCGTCACTTCGGGGCGCCGCACTTCCGCCGAGCCGAGCAGGTTATCGTACGGGATGCGCGCGTCCCGGAAGACAATGCTCGCCGTGTCGCTGGCGCGGATGCCGTGCTTGATCTCGACCTTCTCGACCGTGACGCCCGGCGTGCCCGCTTCCACGACAAACGGTTTCATCCCCGCACGCCCGGCGGAGCGATCGATCGTCGCCCACACGACGACGATCCCGTTCGACTCCTCAAGCGCGAGCTTGCCGTTGGTGCAGAAGATCTTCTCGCCGTTAAGCACCCACTCGTTCGTTTCCGGGTCAAGCGTGGCAGTCGTCTGAATGGCGGACGTGTCCGATCCGGCGCCCGGCTCGGTCATCGCCATCGCACCCCACACCGGCGCGTCGCCTTCTGCAAACCGGCGCAGGAAGCGTTCCTTCTGCTCTGGCGTGCCCACCGCCTCGATCGCCGCGCCCGCCAGCAGCGCGGTCGGCATGCACAGCATCTGGCCGACGTCGCCCCAGCTCAGCATCTCAAACGTCAGGACCATGCTCACGTTGAGCATGCCCGGCCCCTCGCGCTTGCGCTCGCCTTGCGACGCGCGGTCAAGCTGCCGCCGCTGCTGCTCTCGCAAGACGGGCCACATCATCGAAATGAAGGTCGTGGGCCGCTCGTGCTCGTTCTCGTCCAGCCTGCGGGCCTCGCCACGCATAATGCCCTTGGCGACGGCCTCAGTCATTTGCAGGGTTTGCTGAAGTTTCTCTGGAATTTCAAAGCTAATCGCCATTTCTTCATCCCTCGCGCCGCTAGACCATCGCCAGACCTTCAAACGTTGCAAAGCCGCGCGCATCGCGCAACCACCGCTCGACCGGGTGCTCGCGGATGTATCCGTGCCCGCCCAGCGTTTGTACCGCCGCGTCGGTCACCATCAGCGCGGCCTGTGCGGCGTACTCCTTCGCCAGATACGCCTCTTTCGACGCGTCCGCGCCCTGGTCGAGCTTCCACGCCGCTTCCCAGACCATCAGCCGTGTAGCGTCAACCTCGATCGCGCATTCCGCCAGCATGAACGCAATCGCCTGCTTAGTGGCGATTGGCGCACCGAACTGCTCGCGCTCCTTGGCGTAGGTGATGGCATAGTCGAGCGCGGCGCGCATCACGCCCACCGCCAGCGCACCGAGCGCCACGCGGCCGTGCGCCAGGATCGCCACGAAGTCGATCCCCGCCTCTCCGCCAAGCCGTTGCGCCGGGTCGACGCGCACGTTTTCGAGCGTCAGACGGTGCATCGGGAGCGCGCGAACGCCCATCAACTTCTCGCGCGGGCCAACCGTTAAACCGTCCGCCGCCCCGTCGACGAAAAAGCCGTCCACCTGCCCGGACTCCGCATTCAGCGCATAGACCAGGATCGTCTGCGCACCCTCGGCCAGCGGCACGTATGCCTTCGTCCCGTTGAGCAGATAGCAGCCTTCGTCGTCGCGCGTGGCGGTCGTCTTGGGATGCAGCGGGTCGAAGCTGATCGCCGGTTCCAGCAGCGCAGCCGTGACCGGCGGCGGTGTCTCGTCGAGGAATTGCTCGATGCCCTGCGCGCGCTGATCGTCGGTTCCGGCGAGCATCAACGGCACGGCGACCAGCGCGGGCGCCATCACCTGCAACGCGAGCGCCAGATCGCCGTAGGCCAGCTCCTCGTACGCCAGCGCCCCGGTGAGCGCGCTGTATTCCTCAGCGAATCCGCCGAGCCGCTCCGGGATGCTGCCGGGCAGAATGACGAGCTCCCAGCCGGTCTGGACGACACGCTCCGGGAACGCGCCGCTCTCGTCGGCTTCGTGCGCGGCGGGGCGCACCACGTCGGTGCTGTAGCGGCGCACGGTATCGATCAACATTTGTTGTTCGTCGGTCGGAGTAAAACTAATCATAGGGATGCCTCCTCATCCAACCTGTGCGGACGCGGAAAATGGCCGTCGCCAGCCTGCAACGGGCGCAGCGCGGCAAGAAAGGTTCCGGCGATCTCGTCGGCGATCTCAGGGCCGGTCAGCCGCCCGCCCTCGCGATACCACAGGCTGACCCAGTTCAACGCGCCGAACACCGTCTTTACGAAAATGCCCACATCCACCTGGCGGAAGTCGCCCGCCGCGATCCCCTCTTCGATCACGCGCCGGTACAGCCCTTCGAGCGTGTCCCGCTGGCGGACGTATTGCTCGCGCACGCCGGGGATGTCGAGCAGCGCGCGCCCTTCGAAGATCACCGCCGCCGCGATGTTGCTGTGCTCGATCTCGCTCAGCACGTGGACATGTACGATCCCGCGCAGCTTTTCCGCAGGATGCGCGTCACTCTCGACCACGGCGCGTACATCCTGCGTGATCAGCGTCAGCCCGCGATCCAGCACGGCGCAGAGCAATTCTTCCTTGCTGGGAAAGTGGTGGTAGAGACTTCCGGCGGTGAGGTTCACCTCGGCGGCGATCTCGGCCATGGTCGCGCCGTGATAGCCCTTGCGGTAGAAAACGGTCGCCGCCGCTCTGAGAATGTCGTCGGGGTGGACGGTTTGCTCGGCGGGTTTGCGAGGCATCGCGCTCTCCGTCGTGTAAAAATCAAATCATGATTTGATTATAGGAAAATGGCGCGCCACGTGGCAACCAGGATCGGAATCAAAAGAGCGAGCCCGGTTGCTCGCTCATGAACGCTTCAGATGTCGGGAAAACAGGGGAATTACTGCGCCGCGCCCATCACCTGGAACTGTGCCTGCGACTGCACCTGCCCGTCGAGCAGCAATTCCACGGTCCATTCACCAGCGGGAAAGACGTTGTCGGTCGGGTTCGGCACGATGCTGCACCAGCCGCAGACCTGGTCCCAGTCCTGATTGGGAACCCAGCACTCCGGTTCTTCTGTGTACAGAGCGCCGTTCGCCATCCAGCGCACGCCGAACACCGAGCCAGCCCGCAGATTGTTGAACGTCGTGACGACGTAAATCTGGTCTTCGGACGTGTCGAACACGGTGGTCTGGTCCATTGCGCAACCGTCTTGCTGGCGGATGCCGGTCGTCGTGGTGGTGCCAGACAACGTCGTGCCCGTCGTGGCGTCTCCGCCCGCAATGGGCGTAATCAGCGACTCAGGCGTTCCATTCGGAAGCGTGCCCGCGCCTGCATTGTCCGAAACAGAGGGTTGCACGGCGACGCCGCCCCGGTTCATCGAGGTCAGCGTGGCCTGCGCTGCGAAAGCGGTTGCTTCGGCGTTGTTGCGTTCCGACTCCAGCACCAGACTGTTGTCTGCGGTGAGTTGAAGCTCGGCGATCTGTGTGCCCGCCTGCCCCATTTGCTCCAGCGTTGCCTTCACCTGGAAGACCTCTGTCTCCAGGTCGCTGACCGAGGTTGTTTCCATAAAGGCGTCACAGGCACTCAGCGCCAGGGTCAGCACACCTGTCAGGAGCAATAACCACTTCGCTCGGGCAGTCAAAACCATCCTCTTCCTCCACACTTCACGCGCGTCGCATCCCCTCAAGGGGCGTTAGTGTACCGCAAAGTGACATCAGTTGACCAAGAAACGCGCAGCGGGCTAATATGGGGAAATGTGAAGCCCCGCGCTAGGCGGGGCTTCGGGCACAGCCAAAAGAAACGAGTGAGAGATTACAGGGACTGGACAATGCGGGAGAAGATGTTGCCGATGGCCGGGCCGAGCAGGGCCAGGATGATGATCACCACGACGGCAACCAGAACGAGAATGAGCGCGTACTCGACGAGACCTTGACCTTCTTCACGCGGCTGGTACAGCATTGTGGATTACTCCTTGGATGGATGATGAATTAATGAGCCATCGATTGATGCGACCACATCGTATCACATCCCGTCAAGACAGATCAAGGGCGCTCGGGTAAACTTCACAAAAAATTTACCGATAAGCCGAAAATGTCTGAAAATCTTGACACAACTTTATCTTAATCAAAGAACGTAAAGGGTTTTGGTCAAGCACGCGTGCCCGTGCTAAGATCGGCTTCGTCAGTTCGCGAGGAGCATGCAATGCCCATTGTCGACGCGTTCCTAGACCGCCCGCTGAACGCACACATCTGGCGTCCAGCCCGCGATACCGTCCTGGACGCCCTACGCATCTGGCGCTCAACCCCGCTGTCAGCGGTTTGGTGGTGGTTGGTGATCGATCACGGCAGCGGGCGCTTCACGGCGCTGCGCTTCGACACCCTGCGCCAACTTCTGCTCCGGCCAGACC
>CBINGT010000084.1:0-10684 GCA_966250245.1 uncultured Anaerolineae bacterium | reverse complement strand
GGTGATTGCCGACGCAGGGCTGCCCATCCCGGCGGGCCCGGAGCGTATCGACCTGGCTGTGAGCGAGGGCGTTCCCGGCTTCCTGAGCGTGCTGCGCGCCGTGCTTGGCGAATTGCAGGTGCAAAGCGCGGTGATCGCGTCCGAAATGCCGGAGCGCAGCCCGGAGCTGTACGCGGCGCTCCGCGAGGCGCTAAGCGACGTGCCGATCGAGCAGATCCCGCACGAGGCGTTTAAGGCGCGAACCGCGGGCGCGCGTGCCGTCGTCCGCACCGGGGAGTTCACGCCGTACGCGAACGTGATTCTGGTGGCAGGCGTCGTCTTCTAAGTTCGACCGTTCCGCGCGGGCGAAGCGCACCTTCAGCCAGGAAATCCACTTGATACACACACACGAGCCTGCGCAGCGGAAGATCTGGGCCAGCACCGCCGTGCTTGGCGTGGCGGCGGTGGGGCTGTTTCTGCATGCCGATGACCTCTCGATGTGGTTTGACGAGTTATGGTCGTTGTTCCAGAACAGCCGCCCGCTAGAGCAGATCTTCCGCGAGCGCGAACTGAACTGGCCGCTCGGGTATGCGCTGGTGTTGCACGGGTGGACCGCTTTCGCCGGGCAACACGATTTGGCGGTGCATGTCCTCGGCGCGTTGATCGGGATGATCGGCGTGGCGTGCATGATCCAGGCGGGGCGCGCGCTGCACTCCTGGCAGGCGGGGTGGCTGGCCGGGTTGTTGTTCGGCACGTCGAGCTATGCGCTGTATTTTTTCCTTGAAGTACGCGGCTATGGCCTGCAGTTGACGGGATTGGCGGCGCTGGCGTGGCTGATGGCGCGTTGGGTCCAGTCGCCGACGTGGCGGCGCGCTGTTCCCTATGCGCTGACGCAGATCGGGTTGCTGTATACGCACTTCACCAGCGGGCTGGTGATCGCGCTTACGGCGCTTTACGTGCTGCTGGCGCTGCCCCGGCGGATGTGGTGGCGCTGGGTCGCGGTGATGGGTGCGGTCGGGATGGCGTTCCTGCCGCTGCTTCCCCAGTTCATCGACTCGTACCGGCTGCGATCGTCCGGCCTGCGCTCCGGGGATCTGCCATCCTACTTTCTCAAAGGCTGGGAATCGATCTACCGGGCGTATAGCGCGCATCAGGATACGTGGTTTGCGCTGGTGCTGATCGCGTCGGAGATCGGGCTGGCGTTCTGGATCGCGCGCCGCCGGGAGCGCGCAGTGCCCACGTTGCTGTGGCTGATCGTGTGGGGCGTAGGCATCCCCGTTTTCGCCTATCTGACACGCACGACGACCGGCCTGTTCACCACCCGCTACCTCAGCTTTACGGTGCCGGGTGCGCTTCTGCTGCTCGGCATTGGGCTGGCATCCTTGCCCCGGCGCGTGTGGCTGGCGGGCGTGGCGCTTGTGATGGTGTCGCTCGTGTTTCCGTGGCAGCCGTTCGACCACCGGCCGATCTATTCGGACGCTCCGCCGGTGCGCGACTTTATGCGCGAGATGGCGAAGCGGATGCGCGCGGGTGATGTGCTGGTGGTCGATCCGTCGATCGACCACCAGGATTACGCGTGGTGGTACTACGAGCCGCTTTATATGCCTGGCGGCATCCTGCGCGCAAAGGATGGCCGCCAGGGCGAGCGCGTGTGGTATCTGACGCGCGAGGGAAGCGAAGACCTCAATCTGCGGGCGACGGTGGAGCGAGGGCGGATCAAAACTGAGTTCTGGGGGCCGTGGTACTTCATCGCGTCGCTGTATGAGGGGCCACCGCTGGACACAGGCATATCGGTCGGCGGGCTGTTCACATTTCGCGGGAGCGAGATCAGCACCGGGCGACACTATATGCCCGGCGACCGTCTGACGGTTGAAACGTGGTGGAGCGTCGAGAACCGCCCGCCGCTGGACTATTCGTTTGGCGTCTTTCTAATCAATCCTGGCGGCGTGGTTGTCGCGGACTCGCAGAGCGGGCCGCTTGGGCCGAACGTGCCGTCGCAATCGTCGGTCTGGCAGCCGGGGCGGGTCTATCGTGACGAGCGCACGCTCGAGATTCCGTACTGTCTCGCGCCGGGACAGTATCAGGTGCGGCTGGCGGTCTATTACTGGGAAGACTTGTCGTTGCTGCCGCCGGTCGAAAGCGAATGGACCGGCCCGGACAATTACCTGGTGCTGGGATCGGTCTTCATCGACTCGTTCTCGTATTGTGAGGCGCGCTAGCGCCATGTGCTAGGCGGATTGTGCATACAGAATTCACGAATTCTTCATCCTTTTTTGCTATACATCCGTCTCGGATTGGCGTAAGATACAATTGTCGAGTATAAAGAAATGATGAAGTCTATTTGGCTGTGGCCACGCGCGGGCCGGGCGCAGTGCGGCAGGCAGCCCAGGGGCAGGAGAATCGGATGAGCAAGCGCGTGCTGATCCTCGACGACAACGCGGACAACCGCAAGCTGCTCGTCTTTGCGCTGTACGGACGCCCATACGAGGTCTGCGAGGCCGCGCTGGGGCAGGAAGTGCTCACGATGCTCGACGCGCAGCCGGAGCCGTTCGATCTGGCGCTGCTCGACGTGGAGCTTCCCGACGTGGACGGGTTGCAGGTGGCGGTCCACCTGCGGAAACACTCGCCCGAGGTTGTGCTGATCATGCTGTCGGCGAACGACAACACCGATCTCGTCCACCGGGCGCGCGAGCTGGGCGCGAACGCCTACATCGTCAAGCCGTTCAACCTGCCCAAGCTGCTCGAGTTCGTCAACGCGTTTGAAAACCAGATGGTCAAGGCGGACAGCGCTTTGCAGCGCTTCTGATTATTATGGACCTGTTCGTCCTTCGTGCCGGGCATTCCGGCGCATAGTTCTTTCCGCGCAGCCGGGCGGTATGTGATTTGCCAGGCTGCTGGCTCAGGAGGCCCAACTGATGCTTTTGAAGAGAACGCACTCCCCTCATCGACCGTGGTTACTTGTCCTGGTGCTAGCACTCGCGTTGGTGCTGGCTGCCTGTGGCGAGGAAGAGAAAGAGCCGGAAGCCACGCCCGAGCCAACCGAAGAGGAGACGGTGACGCTGGGGCTGGCAGTTTCCACGCTGCAGAATCCGTTCTTCGTCTCGCTGCGTGACGGCGCGCAGACCGCCGCCGACCGACTTGGTGTAGAATTGGTCGTCAAGGATGCCGCCGATGACGTCGAGCAGCAGAAGACTCAGGTGCAGGAGCTGATCGACGCGGGCGTCGACGCCATCCTGATCAACCCGGTCGACGGCGACGCAATCGTTCCGGCGATTGAAGCGGCTAACGCAGCTAATATCCCGGTGCTGACGATTGACCGCAGCGCCAGCGGCGGCCAGATCGTGTCGCACATCGCGTCGGATAACCTGGCGGGCGGCCGGATGGCAGCCGAGTATCTTGCCGAGAGCCTGGGGGGGACCGGCAAGGTGATCGAGCTGGAAGGCGTTCCGGGCACGTCGGCGGCGCAACAGCGCGGGGCAGGGTTCAACGAGGCGATCGCGGAGTCGGAAGGGATCGAAGTGATCGCGCGCCAGACGGCCAACTTCAACCGTGAAGAAGGCAAGACGGTCTTCGCGCAGCTTCTGGACCAGTACGACGAGATTGACGGCGTCTTCGCGCACAACGACGAGATGATCCTCGGCGCGATTGAGGCGGCGAAGGAAGCCGGGCGCGCGGCGGACATCCGGTTTGTGGGCTTCGACGCGGTGGAAGATGCGGTCAACGCGGTCGAGAGTGGCGATCTGCTGGCGACCATCGCGCAGCAGCCGCAGGAGATGGGGCGACTCGGCGTCGAGTCGGCGGTCAAACATCTGAACGGCGAGGATATTCCTGAGTCGGTGCCGGTCGACCTCGCGCTCATCACCAAATAATGCGAGAGCGAGCGTGGTACGGCGCCGCTGAGGAAGGCTGGAGAGCACAATGCGCCTGAACCTATCAATTGGCCAGCGCACGGCGCTGGGTATGATCCTCATGGTTCTGCAGGTGCTGATCGCGTCTGGGATCGGTCTGCTGTACACCAGCGCGGTCGAATCCACCGTGAGCACGACGCGTAACGGCGTGGATCAGGTACAAACCGTCGCGAACCTGCAGGTCTCATGGTTGAACGTCGTTACCACGCTCGACACGCTGCTCCTGACGCGCCAGACCAGCCTGATCGAGGAGCAGCGGCAGGGCCAGCTTGCAGACTTTCAAAGCCAGCTTGCCGCGCTTGGGGAGCAGGAGCTAGGGACTGACCCGGCTACCGTCGAGCGAAACGCGGCGATCGTCTCCGAGCTTCAGGAGCTTGGTGATGAGCTAACGCAGGTCGTGCAAGAGATCCACGCTGTGGCGCTCGACGGCCGGTGGGCGCGCGCGCAGACGCTCCGCCACACCGACCTGGCGTCCCTTCAGCGGCGTCTGAACGACGGCCTGGACCGGTTGAGCGCGAACATCCGCAGCGACGTGGCAAGCTCAGTGGAAGAGTCAGCCGGGGTGCAAAACCGCAACCGGATCTTCTGGATTGTCACGGCGGTGGCCTCGGTCGTGGTTGCTATGGTCGTCGGTCACACGACGGTGAGGAGCATCTCGCGGCCAGTGCGCGGCCTGATGCAGGCGGCACAAGCGATCCGCGCGGGCGACCTGACACGGCGCGCGCCGGTTGAGACGGACGACGAGATCGGCGAGCTGGCGCAGGTGTTTAACAGCATGACCGAGCGTCTTCGCGGGCTGATTGACAACCTGGAAGAGCGAGTGAATGCCCGCACGCGCGACCTGCAAATCGCGGCGGACGTGTCTCGCCAGGTGACGACCGTGCTGGACATCGATCAACTCCTGCAACAGGTCGTTGCGCTTACCGCGAAGAACTATGCGCTGCATGCTTGCTCGGTCTTTCTGCCCAGCGAAGACGGCTCGGAACTGTTCCGCGCAGCCAGCGCCGACTACATGGGTAATCCGCTCGACGTTCCAGGGCTGGAGAGCGTTCCGCTGTCCGCTGACCTGAGCGTGATTGCGCTGGCGGCGCGCACTCGCAAGCCGGTAAGGGTCAGCGACACGGGCGAGGGGAGCGAGTACCTGACGCTGAGCGCGCTGGAGCGCACCCGGTCTGAGCTGGCGATCCCGATGCTGTTGGGTAATCGCCTGCTCGGTATCTTCGACCTGCAGTCGACCTCATCGGACCGGTTCGGCGAGGAAGACCTGCGCGTGCTGAACTCGCTGGCAGAGCAGATCGCGGTCGCGGTGCGAAACGCGCAGCTTTTCTCCGAGGTTGAAGCTTCGCGTGAGGCGGCGGAAGAAGCGAGCCGCATCAAGTCGCAGTTCCTGGCGAACATGTCGCACGAGCTTCGCACGCCGCTCAACGCGATCCTGAACTTCACCGGCTTCATCGCGGACGGCATCCTCGGCCCGATCAACGCCGAGCAGCAAGACATCTTGCAGAAGGTGATCGGAAGCAGCCATCACCTGCTGAGCCTGATTAACGACATCCTCGACCTGACCAAGATCGAGGTCGGCATGATGGACCTGTTCCTCGAAGAAGTCGACATGAACGCGGCGCTCAACGCGTCGATTTCGACCGCGAAGGGGCTGGTCAAAGAGAAGGATATCGAGCTGCGGGTCGACATCGAAGATGACTTGCCGCACATCGTCGGGGACAAGCGCCGCATCCGCCAGATCATGCTGAACCTGATTTCGAACGCGGTCAAGTTCACCACGGAAGGCAGCGTGTCGATCACCGCGCGCCGGGAAGGCGATGCGATCTATCTGGCGGTGGCGGATACCGGCATCGGCATCCCCGAAGACCAGCGCGACGTGATCTTCGAGACGTTCCGGCAGGCGAAGCACGATCTGCCCGAAGTGCCGGGCACGGGTCTGGGCCTGCCAATCGCCAAGCACTTCGTCGAGGCGCATGGCGGGCAGATGTGGTTTGACAGCGAGGTTGGCGTCGGTACAACCTTCCACATCCTGCTGCCGCTGAGCGCTCCCGAAGTCGTATCCGAGTCTGAGCCGGACACTGAGAAAGTGCCAGGGCGGTAATCGTGGATAACAATCAGCAATCTCGCGAAACGGCAGACGAGATCCGGGTGGCAGCCGAGGCAGCTCCGGCGGGCGTGATCGAGGCAGGGGGGAACGGGACGCATCCCGCGCCGGTCCAGGCAATGCCACCGCAAGCGGCGGCGGACGCTCCGGCAGAGGACAAAGCGGCTCCCGACGCCCCAGCCGTCGATGCTCCGAAGGCGGACGGATCGGGCGCGAGCGAAGCCGCTCCGGCAGAGGCAAAGCCGCAGCCGATGATCCTGTACGTCGAGGATGATATGCTCAGCCGCGAGGTGATGCGCCTGCTGCTTCAAAAGGAGCTTGGGTATACCGAGCTGACAATCATCGACGACAACACAGACTTCATGGATAAGGTGCGCGCGTTGGGGCGCGTGCCGGACGTGATCTTCCTCGACATCCAGATGCGCCCGTACGATGGCTACCAGATGCTTGAAATGTTGCGGGCGGACGAGGCGTATCGCGACTGCCAGATCATCGCCATGACGGCGAGCGTGATGGCAACGGACGTCGAGGCGTTGAAGAAGGCGGGGTTCAGCGGGCTGATCGGCAAGCCGATCATGCGGCAAGCGTTCCCGGATCAGCTTGAGCAAATCCTTGCCGGGAAAGCGGTGTGGTTCGTATCGTAGGGAGATGGGCCGGGGCACGTTCGTGCCAGGCCCCGGTCATTACAGCGCACAGCGCATAGGAGTAACGTTGACGATGTTTTCGCTGGGAGGCGTCCATGCACTCATCATCGAGGACGATCAAACGAGCATCGACGTCTTGAAGAACTTGCTGGAGCAACTTGACGTCAATACGTCCATCATCCGCGTGGCGACCGGGCGTGACGTCTGGGACAGCCTGCGGACGGTCGCAGTGCCCGATGTGATCTTCCTCGATCTTGAGATGCCGGGGATGAATGGCTACGAAGTCCTTGATCTGCTGCGTGAGGACGAGGAGCTGGGGAACGTGCCGGTGGTGGCGTATACCACGCACATCAGCCACATGAACAACGCGCGCCGCGCTGGTTTCCACAGCTTCCTGGGCAAGCCGGTCGATCGTTACGAGTTCGGCGAGAACCTGGTGCGCATCCTCAATGGCGAGCCGGTCTGGGTAGCGCCGTAGCGCCTGACGCTCAACGAGTGGTGGTTCGATGCAGCGCGTCTCCTGGCGAGGCGCGCTGGCTTTTTATGTCGCTCCTACGAGGGGCGCTTTTTGTTTATTTTGCACAGTTTTCTTGGAAATCGGGCCTCGCATCGTTTTTACTATAAGCTAGGTTCAGTCAAGCACGCGAATGGTTGCCGCACGTCGCACCGGCGAGTGGCTCTTATGTTTTGTCATTGGCACCCTGGTACTTGTACAATTTGTATGCTCCTATAAAGATTTAAATTACTGGTCTGCGGGATAGGAGGTTTTCGGCTGTCTATACCCCAACCAACCTAATTGCTCTACTGTTCGACGCTTGCTCACACACTTCCCATTATCCACAGAGAGCAGAAGAGGAGAATGCTATGTCTAAGCTTGTCCGTGCATCGTTTTATGTGAGCCTCTCGCTCGCCTTGCTGGCGACGCTGGCCGTCGCGCTGGTGCCTTACTCCCCGGCTCTGGCGCAGGAGGGCGGCAGCGTGCTCGACGCCGTGCGTGAGCGGGGCACCCTGAACTGCGGTGTGAACGGCCAGGTGCCCGGGTTTGGGTTCCTCGACCCGGACTCCGGCGAGTGGAGCGGCTTCGACGTCGATTTCTGCCGCGCGCTGGCGGCCGCCATCTTCGGCGAAGTGACGGCTGACAATCTCAACTTCGTCCCGCTGACCACACAAGAGCGTTTCACCGCCCTCCAGACGCAGCAGGTGGATGTTCTGTTCCGCAACACCACCTGGACGATCTCGCGCGATGCCGAGCTGGGGCTGGACTTCGGCCCGACCACGTACTATGACGGCCAGGGCCTGATGGTGCGCGCTGACCTGGGCGCCTCGTCGATTGAAGACCTCGACGGCGCGTCGATCTGCTCGCTGACCGGCACGACTACCGAGCTCAACATCACCGAGGCGATGGAAAGCCGTGGCCTGACCTATGAGTTGGTGCCGTTCGAGCAGTCCAGCGAAACTTCCGCAGCTTTCGAGGAAGGGCGCTGCGACGTGCTGACCTCGGACCAGAGCCAGCTCGCGGGCCTGCGCTCGCAGGCGGCTGATCCCGGCTCGATCGTGATCCTGCCAGAAGTGATCTCGAAGGAACCGCTCGGCCCGGCGTACCTGGCGAACGACTCTGCCTGGGGCGATGTGGTCAACTGGACGGTGTTTGCGCTCATCCAGGCTGAGGAATTCGGCATCACGAGCGAGAACGTGGACGAGTTCCTGACCAGCGAGAATCCCGAGATCCTGCGCTTCCTGGGCCAGGGTGAAGACAACCCCAGCGGCTCGCTGATCGGCCTGGATAACGACTTCGTGGTGAACGTGATCCGCGCGGTCGGCAACTACGGCGAGATCTTCGAGCGCAACCTCGGCCTCGACACGCCTCTTGGGCTGCAGCGCGGCCTCAACCGTCTGTGGACCGACGGCGGCCTGCTTTACGCGCCCCCGTGGCGTTAGTTTCCTGACGGCTGTTCGCACGCTCCGGGAGCGATTGCGCCGCTCCCGGAGCGGTTCCCAATCTCGGGCCACTGTGCCTGTCGCTCGTGAACTACAAACTGTATCGCACACCCAATATGGTAAGTAGGGTGCACAATGTCCGAACGGAGTTCCGCGTTTAACCGCTCGGCACACCAGCCCGTCCCGCTGTGGCGTGACATTCGTGTGTTGCAGATTGTGGCGCAGATCGCGTTCTTGATCGCGGTCGTCATTCTTGCCTTCGTACTGATCAACAATCTTGTGACGGGCCTACGCGCGAGCAACCTGGCGGTCAATTTCGGCGTGCTGACGCGCACCTTTGGCACGCAGATCTCCGAGGGGCAGATGGATTTCAACCCCGGCGAGTCGTCCAACCTGGACGCGCTTGGAGCCGGGCTGCGCAACACGCTGCGCGTCGTGATCGTCGGGCTGGCTGGCGCGACCGTGCTGGGCGTGTTTATCGGAATCGGACGCCTATCGGGCAATTTTCTGCTCCGCGCTGTCTCGATTGGCTATATAGAGTTGTTTCGAAACACGCCGCTGCTGGTGCAGCTATATTTCATTTACCGGGGCATGCGGCTCGTGCTGCCCGAGAGTCTAGCGGACTCTTACACGCTGCCCGGCTCGATCTACATCAACCGGCGCGCGATCAACTTCCCGCTGGTTCAGGGCACAGAAACCGCCCCGATCTTTTACGGCGGCGTGGTGCTGGGGCTGGCGGTCGGCATCGGGCTGTGGATCTGGCGGCTGCGCGTGCAGGAACGCACCGGGCAGCCCGCACGGACGCTCTTCTGGTTCCTGCCCGCATTCCTGGGGTTGAGCGCGCTGGGATGGATTGCGTCGGGCGGGCCGTTCTGGGTGGACTATCCCCAGTTGGGCAATTTCAATTTCGCGGGCGGGGATCGTCTGTCAGCCGAGTACACGGCGCTGACAATCGGTCTGATTCTGTATACTGCGGCGTTCATCGCGGACATTGTGCGCGCGGGTATCCAATCCGTGCCATACGGGCAGATCGAGGCGGCGCGCGCTCAGGGCTTTTCGGGCAGCCAAACCTTGCGATTGATCGTGCTGCCCCAGGCGCTCCGGCTGATCATTCCCCCGCTTGGCAACCAGTATCTTAACCTCGCCAAGAACTCCAGCCTGGGTATCGCAATCGGCTTCTTTGATGTGTACAACGTGGCGAACGTGATCGCGAACCAGACGGGGCAGGCGGTCGCGGTGTTCGTGGTGATGATGGGGATTTACCTGGCGATCAGTCTGGCGATCTCAGCCATTATGAACGGCGTGAACTATATGATGCGCCAGAGGAGCCGCTGAGATGCGCGCACCAGACCTCGAGAGACAGATTTACGTCGCGCCGGTCGAGCCGCCGCCCGCGCGGCGCCCACCGGTGACGAGCGTCGGGGCGCTGGGCTGGCTGCGCGCGAATCTGTTCAGCAGTTGGGCAAACTCGCTCGCGACGCTGGTCACTGGCGCGCTGCTGCTCTGGTTCCTGGGGACGTTTGTCGCCTGGGCGGTGACGAGTGCGCAGTGGTCCGTCGTGACGAACAACCTGCGCCTGATCACCAGCGGTCTCTACCCGCGCGCAGAGATCTGGCGCGTGGAACTGACCGCGGCGCTGCTCGTGTTCCTCACTGGGCTGGGACTGGGCATCTGGGGACGGGTGGCGCGCAGCGCGTGGATCGCTGTGCTGGTCGCGCTGGCCGCCATCGTGATCGTCCCGGTGCTGGCTGCGAACATCCCTGTGCCGCCGGTGCATATCCTGATCGAGCCGCAGCGCAGCCCGTCGAGCCTGGTGTTTGTTGGCGCGGCGGGCGATGAAGTTCGCGTGGTGCTTGATCCGCTAACCGACGAAGCGGACATGGCCGTCCGGCAGCTTGGCTATGTCGAATCGCAATCGCGCACGGCCTGGTCGACGCAGGCTCGCGCCGTGCAGACCGGCCAGCTTGATCTGTCCAACTATAACCTCTCACTGCGCGTGCGCGTGCTGGACGCGTCTCTTTCTCCGTTGAGCGCGAGCGGCAACCCGGCAACTATCGTCTCGACGCCGGAAGCGGAAAGCGGATCGCTGGCGGTCACGCTGCCGCGCGACG
>CBINGT010000083.1:0-10798 GCA_966250245.1 uncultured Anaerolineae bacterium | reverse complement strand
CCGGCTTCATCGGCATCATGCTCGCTACGCCGCTCGGGCAGGGCTACAAAGACAAGTAGCGTCACGCCTCGTCGTCGGGATCGAGCAGGCCGATGGAGCGCGCCGCTTCGTCCACGCGCAACGGATCGGTGTGCGCGTAGTAGGCGCGGGTGGTTTCGACCGAGCGGTGCCCGAGATAATCCTGCACAACGTCCAGCGGCGTCCCCGCGTTGATCAACTGTGTTGCGCGCCAGTGGCGGAAGTCGTGCGGCGTGATGTTGCGCAGTCCGAGCGCGCGCGCCGCTCGTTGCACGACGCGCCACGCCACCACGCGGCTCATGCGCGCGCCATCATAGCGCCGATCGTGGCTGACGAATAGCGGCGTTCGCCCGCGTGCTGAGGCGCGCAGATCCGCGCCGCGCGCGTTGATATAGGCTTTGATCGCCGGAAGGGCGTGCAAAAATCGAAGCTGGTACGTGTGCCCGCCTTTGGCGTTGACTTCCACGCGCAACACCTCGCCACGATCCAGCGCCCGCACCGGAAAATCGTCGATATCCAGGCTCAGCACCTCGCTGATGCGCCCGCCAGATTCGGCGAGCGCGTGGACGAGGGCGCGGTTGCGCAGGCGAGTCAGATCCCAGCGGCGGACGCGATCGGGATCGGCGTCGGGCTTGCGGAGATGTGGCGGCCGTTCCTGCTGATCAAAGTATGTGAGCAATTCCTCGATGTGATCGGGCGGGCTGGGCGGACCGCTGCGCCGGGGACGGCCACGCAACTCGTCGCGCACGATACGTCGGGCTTTGGCGAGCGGAAACTCCGGCGGCAGCCAGCCGTGATCGTCCATGAACTGGAACCAGTTTTGAACCCCGGCCAGCCGCAATTCGACGGTGGTGACTTTGTACGGACGCTTGTCCCTTGGCGCGCCAGAACTTTCTGACAGCAGCCATTCTGCGAAATGCAGCAAGATCGGCGCGTCGTCTGCGCTGAGTGCGCTGAGGGGTGTGTCGTCTGGCGCGACGGCGACGCGGCTGTGGATGGGCAGACGCCCGCGCTGGGAGTGATCGCCCAGGAAATCGAGGAACAGCTCGATCGCGCGGCCATAGGCGTCGATGGTATTGGCGGACTTGAGCGTTGCCCGCTGGAGATACGCGTCGCGCGCGGATCCGAACGTGCGTTCTATAAGCTTTGGAAGCATCGCGACAATTTGGTTGATTGTCGTCTCGTTTGGGGGGAGATTTGTGAGGTCAACAATTTGAAGACCATGAATAAAATCAGGCTCTTCGAGAAGGGTGCCGATTTTCAACGGCAAGAGCCTCTTTTGATAATGTCTGGCAAGCGAGCATTCTAGCCGTACCCATTTCGATGTTGCGCTATCGGGGCTTAGGAGAACACACATCACATTACATGCGCGGATCTGTTTTTCAAGCTCTTCCTGCCACATAGCGCCAGGTACGATGTCGCTTGTGTCAAGGAATACGGAATATCCGCGTCGCTGTAGTTCGCTATGGAGCCAATTTGCATAAAGGGCATCTTTGCGAGAGTAGCTGATAAATATCTGCATTGGTCTTCTCTCATATATATGCAACATTATATGCAACATAAGAAAATGGCCTATGCCATTTCATGAATTATGTTACATCTATATCGATCCGGATGCAAGCACCATTTTTCGCCCACTCTACTAAGCAGGCCGCACAGCGGAGCATTCGCGCGCTGCACCCTGCTTTCGCGATGTTATTGCTGTGTCGCGTTACACCGTCTGTGAGAACGGCGAACAATAGTCTCAGGCGGCAGAAGTGTTCCGGCATGATCGCTTATCTGGCGTTCTAGCACTCAGATTTGAGCCAATTTTGGGCCGGAAATGCGCCGATAAGTTCATGTAAGTCACTATTTCACAATTGAAACATTATTCTGCTATGTGAAATTAAGCCGAAATCACGTTCGCTCCGTGCCCTGCCAGGGGATTTCCGGCTTCCCTGCTTCGTGGTTGGCGACGCGCGCCGCGACGAACAGCCAGTCCGACAGCCGGTTGAGGTAGCGTAATGCCTCGGCGTTGACCGGCTCTTGCTCGCGTAGCATGACGAGCCAGCGCTCCGCCCGGCGGCAGACGGTTCGCGCCTGGTGCAGAAACGCCCCGCCAAGCGTTCCCCCCGGCAGAATGAAGTTCCGTAGCTCGGGGAGACCCGCCTGCCACGTGTCAATCTCCGCTTCGAGGCGCTCGGTCATGTCCGCCGAAACGCGCACCAGCCACTTCGGCTGCGCGCTGAGCGGCGTGGCGAGATCCGCGCCGACGGTGAACAACTCCGCCTGCACGCGCGCCAGCGGCGCGGTAACCGATCCCCCTACCCCCGCTGCCGCTGCCAGCCCGAGAATCGTGTTGAGCTCGTCTACTGTGCCATATGCGTGCAACCGCAGGTCGCCCTTGCTGGCGCGTCCGCCTGCGAACAGGCTGGTTTCCCCTTCATCGCCCGTGCGGGTGTAGATCTTCATGGCATCTCCTCGTGTCCTGCTTCGAGCGCTTCCGCTTCCGTCAGAAGCGGAAGACGGACGGTGATGGTCGTGCCTTCGCCCGGCGTGCTGGTCAGGTCGATCGTTCCGTGATGCGCGCTCACAATCGCCTGCACCAGGCTCAACCCCAGGCCAGAGCCGCCCATGTGCGCGGCCCCCGGCTGTTTGCCCCGGAAGAAGCGATCGAACACGCGCGGCTGGTCTTCGGGCGCGATGCCGACTCCCGTATCGCTGACCGCTACTTCCACTTCATGATCGTTTGCCGTAGCGCGCACTGTGACCGTTCCGCCCTCGGGCGTGAACTTGATCCCGTTATCGATCAAGTTAGCAAACGCCTGCGTAAGCTGTTGCGCGTCGCCCAGGACAGACAGCGGCGGTGGTGGCACGTCCAGGCGCAGCATCAGCCCCTTCGTGTGCGCCAGACTGCTGTTTTCGCGCACCACGCGCCGCAGAACATCATCGAGTGGTACCGGCTCCAGCGCCGGAACGCCGGACTGCACGCGTTCCAGGTTGAGGATGCCGCTGATGATCCGGTACATGCGGTGAAGCTGCGTCCAGATGGTGTTGATGTACTCCCGCATGTCGTCGGTGAAGATGCTCTGCCCGTCTTCGGTGAGCAGTTCAAGGTAGCTCATCGCCGCCTGCAGCGGGTTTTTCAGGTCGTGGCTGGTCATCTGGATCATCTGGCTTTTCAGGCGATCCAGCTCTTTGAACTGCGTCACATCATTGAGCACGCACACCCACCCGACGGTGCGCGGCTTGTTGATTTCCGCGACATGGCAGAGGTAGGTGCGGCCCTGCGTGTTCAGCTCGTAGACGTACACCCGCTGCTTGCGAAGCGCGCGCAGCGCCTCGCGCCAAGTCGGCGGCAGAAACTCGCGCGGCACGATGTCCACCACGCACTGGCCGACCGGATCGAGATCCCCCTGCCCTATCAGGCTGATCGCGGCCGGATTCGCAAACAGGATCCGCAGGTTGCGGTCGATGGCGATCACCGGATTCTCGGTGCTGGTCAAAACGGTTTCAAGCTGGTTCTTAGCGCCCGCGAGGTCCGACGAGAGGTCGCGCTCCGCTTCAAACAGGCGGCTGTTGGTGATGGCGACCGCCGCCTGCGGACCAAGCAATTCCAGCAGGTGCCGGTCTTCTCGGTTGAACATCCGCCCGGCGCGGCTCTGCGCGACGAGCAACACGCCGACGACTTCCTCAGCAAACATCAGTGGCACGGCGATCACCGCGCCAAACGCTTTGCGCGCCCAAGGCATATCTTCCGCGCCGCGCCACTCGCTGTGATAGTTGTCGACACGCCGTCCGCGGCGCTCCAGCGCGACCGTTCCGACGACCGCCTGCCCAAGCGGGATCTCGATCCCGACATACTGCTCCGGCAGGTTGTGCACAGCCGCCAGCCGCAATACGCCGTTGTGCTTAAGGTAGATCGCGCCGCCGTCCGCTTCGAGCAGGTTGACAGCTTGCGCGGTAATGGCGGACAGCGTCTCTTGCAGGCGCAGGCGGCTGGTGATCGCGATCCCGACGTCGCGCATCGCCTCAAGTTGTTTGGCGCGGCCCAGCAGCGGGAGCATGATCTGCTGGCGCACGCTCGCATAGGCCATCACCAGGATAGCGAGCGAGGCGATGATCTCCGGCACGCCGAGCGTGCGAAAGCGCGGGCTGAGCAGGGTTAGCATCTGGGCGAAGGCGAACAGCAGCACGCCGCTCACCAGGGCCGGAGCCCGCACCCGCTTGCGGTTGCCCCAGATGATGATCACCGTCGCCAGCAGGAACATCATATACAGCACGACGCTCGTCGCGCCGAAGCCGTACGCCAACCCGCCGTCGGGCAGCGTGGCGTAGAGGCGCGGCGTTCCTGCCATGCTGAGCACCAGTTGATACGAGAGGATCAGCGCCAGCCCGACCAGCGCAATGGCGCGGAACAGGCGTCCACGCACACCGGCGATCACGGCGCTGTAGGCGTAAAGCATCAGGGCTGATGCGCTGAATCCAAAGTCGAGCAGGCGCAGCCCTGCCTGAACCGCACCCGGCCCGGCGTTGACGTACGCCGCCGCACGGCTCAGCAGCGAGCCGGACGCCCAGATCAGTGCCGAGAAAAGGAACAGCGCAAAGAAGCGGTTCGCGGTGCTGTTTGGGTCTTGCCACAGCACCAGGATCAGCAGACCCAACGCCAGGGCGAGGCTTAGGCCGTTGAACAGCAGCGCGAGGGTGTTCACAGTTGGTGGCCGCCGCCAGAAGATAGCGCGCGGCTACAGGTTCCCCTGCTTCTCGAAGCGATAGCCGACGCGATGCTCGGTCAGGATGTAGATCGGGTTCGACGGATCGGGTTCGATCTTGCGGCGAAGCTGGCTGATGTAGACGCGGGGGTAGTACACGTCGTCGGCATATTCCGGCCCCCAGACCTGCTCCAGCAGCTCGCGCTGCGGCACGACGCGCCCGGCCGACTCGTGCAGCACCATGAGCAGCTTGAACTCGGTCGGCGTCAGGTGCACCTTCTGGTTCTCGACGTAGACATGCCGCCGCTGGACGTCGATGCACAGATAGCCGTCGTTGTAGCCGGTTTCAGCTTCGGTGGTGGTCATTTGCGCGCGTCGCAGCAACGCCTGGACGCGCGCCACAAACTCGTTCAGGCGAACCGGCTTGACAAGGTATTCGTCCGCCCCGGCGTTCAGTCCTTCGATGATGTCGTTCTCGGTGATAGCCTGCGCCGAGAGCATCATGACAGGCGTCTCGGCAACTTCGCGGATCCGCTGGCAGACCGTCAGCCCGTCCATTTCGGGCATAACGATGTCCAGCACGACCAGGTCCGGCCGCTCAGCGTGAAAGGCTCGCAGCCCTTCAAGGCCGCTTCCGGCAAGCGTCACCTGGAACCCTTCGCGCTGGAGCTTGCGCCCTAGTGCGTCGCGAATTGCGATTTCATCGTCAACGATCAAGACTTTCGCCGGCATAGTCGCCCCCGTTTGCTAACCTACCTTTACTCTGACGTGACACCCCGCAGCAGGCTATCGACCTCGGCAGCAGTGGGCAGCGACGGCTGCGCGCCGAGCTTTGTGGCCGCCAGCGCCCCTGCCCCGCTCGCATAGCGGACGGCGTTCTCAAGCGTCAGCTCGCCGCGCGCCAGCGCGACCGCCAGCCCGCCGTTGAACGCATCTCCGGCAGCGGTCGTGTCGATAGCGTTGACCTTGAAGGCGGGGACGCGTGTCCATCCACCGGGATCGGCGCACAGCGCGCCTTCCGCGCCAAGCGTGATCACCGCATACTTCGGGCCGAGCGCCAACGCCGTGCGCGCCAGGTCGTCGTCCGACATTGCCTTCACTTCGTCCGCCGAGAGGTTCATCATCTGCGCCAGCTCGATCCGGTTGGGCGTGATCACGTCCACTTCGTTGAGTAGATCGGCGGGCAGATCCTTCTGGGCGGGCGCGGGGTTCAACACAACGCGCAAATCATACTTGTGCGCCAGACGGGCAGCCTCGATCGACGTTTCTAGCGGCACTTCAAGCTGAAGCACCAGCACGTCCGAGCCCTGGAAGGCCGCTTCGGCAGCCCTGACGTCGTCGGGAGTCAGCGCCATGTTTGCGCCGGACGCGACGATGATTGTGTTCTCGCCATCGGCTGCGACCGCGATCAGCGCAATGCCAGTGGCTGTGTCCGGCGTCACCTGGACGTACTGTGTGTCGATCCGTTCCTTCTGATATGCAGCAATACACTGTTGCCCGAAGGAATCGTCCCCAACACGCGCGATAAACGTGACGTCCGCGCCCAGGCGCGCCGCGGCAACCGCCTGATTGGCCCCTTTGCCGCCCATCGCCGTCAAGAACTTTCCGCCCAGCACCGTTTCGCCCGGCTCTGGCAGGTGCGGCGTCTGAATCACCAGATCAACATTGGCGCTGCCCACCACAACAATACGAGCCATCAGGTTCCTCTCTTAACGAATGAAAAAGCTGTACACGCGGCTCTGCCGCATCTTCCCACTATCTTACTCGATTCCGAAGTTTGTGCATCCCAACATGGGTAACAAAAGGGGCGACCCATCAGGATCGCCCCACCCCACGCACGGATGTGAGCAGCCGATTACTTAGCTGATCGGCTGCTCTCCGCCGACGGACGTCTTGAGCAGATTCCGCAGGACGGCGTGCAGGATCCCGCCGTTGCGATAGTAGCCGACCTCAACCGCCGTATCGAGCCGGCTAAGCACCTGGAAGGTCTTCACCGAGCCGTCAAACGCGGTGGCGCGGACGGTGATCTCCTGGCCTGGCACCAGTTCGTCCGGGATCTCGATGTCGTATATCTCGCGCCCGGTCAGGCCCAGCGCCTCGAACTCTGCGCCGGGCAGGAACTGGAGCGGCAGCACGCCCATGCCGATCAGGTTGCTGCGGTGGATGCGCTCGAAGCTTTCCGCGATCACCGCGCGCACGCCGAGCAGCAGCGGCCCCTTCGCCGCCCAGTCACGCGAGCTACCCGTCCCGTACTCCTTCCCGGCGATCACGATCAGCGGCGTGCCTTCGGCCTTGTAGCGCTCGGCCGCGTCAAAGACGCTCATCATCTCGCCGCTCGGCAGGTGCAGCGTCACACCACCCTCGCTGCCGGGCAGGAGCAGGTTCTTGATGCGGATGTTGGCGAACGTGCCGCGCACCATCACGCGATCGTTGCCGCGCCGCGAGCCGTACGAGTTGAAGTCACGCGGCTCCACGCCATGTTCCATCAGGTAGCGCGCGGCCGGGCTGTTGAGCGCAATCGACCCGGCGGGCGAGATGTGGTCGGTGGTGACCGAGTCGCCGAGCAGGATCAGCACGCGCGCGCCGGTGATCGGTTGTGGTGGCTCCGCTTCAGGCTTCAGATCGATGAAGAACGGCGGCTCCTGAATGTAGGTCGAGTCCGGATCCCAGTCATAGACCTCAGCGTCCTTGACCGGAATGGCGTTCCACATTTCGTTCCCGGTGTATACGTCGGCGTACTGCTCGTGGAACATCTCCGGCTTGAGCGATTCGGCGATGGTGTCTGCGATCTCCTGCTGTGTGGGCCAGATGTCCCGCAGATAAACGTCGTTTCCGTCGCGGTCCTTGCCCAGCGGCTCACTCGTCAGGTCAATGTCGACTCGCCCGGCGAGCGCATACGCCACCACCAGCGGCGGCGACGCGAGGTAATTCGCCTGGACGTGGGGGTTGATGCGGCCCTCGAAGTTACGGTTGCCGCTCAGCACCGAGGCGGCGATCAATCCCTGCTCTTCGATGGCCTGCGCGACCGCTTCCGGCAGCGGGCCGCTGTTCCCGATGCAGGTCGTGCAGCCATAGCCGACCACGTGGAAGCCAAGTTGCTCCAGGTAGGGCATCAGCCCGGCGGCAGTCAGGTACGTGGTGACGACCTTCGAGCCGGGCGCCAGGCTGGTCTTAACGTGCGGCGCGACCGTCAGACCTCTCTCGACGGCCTTCTTGGCCAGCAGACCGGCGCCGACCATCACCGACGGGTTCGACGTGTTGGTGCAGCTTGTGATCGCGGCAATCGCCACCGCGCCGTGCCGCAGCTCGACCTCTTCCTGATGCCCATTACGCGAGGCGGTGATCGTCGCGCTCCGGTTCAGGCGGTCGCTGCTCAGAGCGTAGCCGCGCTCGCTGGTCGGCGCGGTGAGCGCCTTCTCAAACGCGCTCTTGACCTGGCTAAGCTCAATGCGGTCTTGCGGGCGCTTTGGCCCGGCGACGCTCGGCTCGACCGTGCTCAGGTCCAGCTCCAGCGTGTCGGTGAAAACCGGATCGGGTGTGTCGTCAGTGCGGAACAGCCCTTGCAGCTTCATGTACTGTTCGACCAGATCGACCAACTGCGGGTCGCGGCCAGTGTAGCGCAGATAGCGTAGCGCCTCGGCGTCCATCGGGAAGAAGCCGATCGTCGCGCCGTATTCGGGCGCCATGTTGCCGATCGTGGCGCGATCCGCCAGACCGAGCGAGCTGAGCCCTGGGCCGTAGAACTCGACGAACTTGCCGACCACGCCCTTCTTACGCAGCATCTCGGTTACAGTCAGAACGAGGTCGGTCGCGGTGGCGCCTTCCGGCAGGCGATTGGTCAGCTTGAAGCCGATCACTTCGGGCATCAGCATGTAGATCGGCTGGCCGAGCATGACGGCCTCGGCCTCGATCCCGCCGACGCCCCAGCCGAGGATGCCCAGGCCGTTGATCATGGTGGTGTGCGAGTCGGTGCCGACCAGGCTATCCGGGAAGACCACCGTCTCCCCGTTTTCCTCGGCGGTCATCACGCCGCGCGCCAGAAATTCGAGGTTGACTTGATGGACGATGCCGGTTGCCGGAGGAACCACGCTGAAATTGTCGAATGCGGCCTGCCCCCAGCGCAGGAATTCGTAACGTTCGCGATTGCGCTCGAACTCGCGCTCGGCGTTGATCATCAGCGCTGCCTGCGAGCCGAAGACGTCCACCTGCACCGAGTGGTCGATCACCAGGTCGACCGGAATCGACGGCTGGATCAGGCTCGGATCTCCGCCCATACGCTTCATCGCAGAGCGCAGCGCGGCCAGGTCAACCAGCGAGGGAACGCCAGTAAAGTCTTGCAGAATCACGCGCGCCGGTTTGAATGGAATTTCCTGTTTCTTGCCCGGCTCCGGTGACCACTGCGCGAGGCGTGTCACGTCCTCGTCGGTTACTTCGAAGCCATTGTTATTGCGCAGCGCGGCTTCGAGCAGAACCTTGATCGAGAACGGCAGGCGCGATACCTGGCCGATCCCCTGCTCTTCAAGCGCCGCCAGCCGGTAGTAGATGGCAGGCCCGGACGGCCCCTCGAAGCGCGCGAGCGCACCAAACGTATCACGGGGAGTTGTACTGCTCATCATGTTCCTTTCTGTGCCCAGGTGCGGGCTGAGAGTAGAACGGCGCTCTTAACAGTGGATACGCGATGTGGACAGCAGACAAGCGACAGGCCGTTAGCGATTGGCGGCTGGCCACAACCGGGAGGCGATCGACGGCACCTCACGCTTCCGGCGGCCCGCCAGCGGCTAACGGCTAACTGCCTTAATGATGTTTAATATTATAGCAATCTGGTTCAGATCCGGCAGGCTCCCGCCTGACTCGTCGCGCGATCGGGCCGCCATGCAAGGGAGTGAGGCTTGCAGCTTCCCCTGCGGCGGCTTATAATGGGCCCTTGCGTGCGTTGGGCTGACCTCTCTGCTACGCGCCGCATTCACGACCAGTTAGCAGGTTGAAGGAATCGCCTTGCTGCCTTACCAGACTGAAACCGAACAATACTGGACCGACGACTTCGCGATTACGGACGAGGACCTCGAGTTCCTCTACAACATATTTCTCGAGGAAGAAAAGCCTCTGACGACCCGCGAGATCGCACGGCGACTGGTCCAGCAGCGCATCGAGCAGGAAGGCCAGCGGCTCCGCCGTCTGGTTGAGCGGGGCGAAGTCTTCCAGCCGCGCAACAAGTACGAAGTCGGGCAAACGCTCGTCTTTCCGCACCTCAACTTCCGGCATGGCGAGGTTGTCGGGCAGCGGCCCGGCTTCAACCCAGAGCACGGCGAGTTCACGGTGCTCAAGGTGCAGTTCGCGCCGAACAAAGTCCGCGAATTTGCCAGCGAATTGAAGACCCCCCACGCGGCGAACATTGAAATGTCGGCTGATACGGTTCTGCCGGCAGCGGATGCAGACGCCATCCTCGAACAGTATGGCGACGATATCGTGTATCAGGTCGAGCAGCGCCTGCAGGCCGAAGAGGATGTCGTCTACTTTGCGGGGCGCTGGTTCCTGCGCTCGCTGCTGGTGGATGTTGGCATCGCCAACCGCAATCTTGCCGAGGCCGTGCTGGTCGTCCACGAGGGCGGACCACTTGCCACCGAGGAGATCATGCGCGAGCTGGACCTGCCGGACGAGGTCAACCCGCGCTTGCAGGTTTTCTCGCTGGATTACGCACTGTTCCACGACGATCGGTTTGACGAGGTGGGACCGGCGGGTAAGGTGCTGTGGTATCTTAAGGACCTGGAGCCGGAAGGCGTCAGCACCGTGCCGATACAACTTCGCTACCAGCCGATCGAGTATCCGCGCGAGCTGCTGACCGACGACTTGCTGGCGATGGAGCGCGAGATCGACGACGAACTGTCGAACCTGCGCACGCCGCCCAAGCCCGAAGGCGCGGTGACGATCACGCTCACATTCCCGCACCGGCGCGCAGGCACGCTGCCGCTTAGCTCCCGGCTGCGGCAGCTTTTCCCGACTGCCTATGAAGCGCCGCGCGTGCTGGTGACGCTGATCGACGGGCAGACCGGCGAAGAAATGACCGGTTGGGTCGTGCGCGAGCACCGCTA
>CBINGT010000082.1:0-10810 GCA_966250245.1 uncultured Anaerolineae bacterium | reverse complement strand
TCCGTGGACGACCGGCAGCGGCTCGTACTCGACTTTGATCAAGCCCAGCGCGCGCTCGGCGGTTTCGGCGTCGTCCGCCGCCACGATCGCGACCGGGTCGCCCATGTAGCGGACCTTGTCGGCGGCCAGCACGGGCCAGTCGTCAAACACCAGGCCGTGAATGTTGTCGCCGGGCACGTCCTCATGCGTCAGAACAGCGTGAACGCCCGGCAGCGCACGTGCCTCGGACGTGTCGATGCTGAGAATGCGCGCGTGTGGATACGCGGCGCGTAGCGTGCGGCCGATCAGCATACCGGGGAACTTGTAGTCGTCGGTGAAGCGCGCCCGCCCGGTGACCTTGTCGACCGCTTCCTGCGGCGCGACCGGCTGCCCGACTGCGTTGAGCGGCGCGACCGTCTCCACTCGCTTCCACGGGACCGCGCCTTCGCCGCGCACCTCGCTCGCCGCTGAGTGAATCGCGTTGATGATGCTGGTGTAGCCGGTGCAGCGGCAGTACGTATCCTTTAGCGCGACCTTGATGTCGTGGTCAGTCGGGTTTGGATTCTGATCGAGCAGCGCTTTGGCGGTCATGATCACGCCGGGCGTGCAAAAGCCACACTGCACCGCGCCATGCTCGATGAACGCACGCTGAAGCGGGTGGAGCGTTTCGCCCTGCGCCAGCCCTTCGATCGTCGTAATGGACGTTCCCTGCGCCTTGAACGCCGGATAGATGCACGAATCGACCGGCACGCCGTTCACCAGCACGGTGCAGATGCCGCACTCCGCTTCCTCGCACCCGATCTTCGTGCCCGTCAGACCGAGGTCTTCGCGCAGAAACTGCGCCAGCGTGCGCGACTCCGGGATGTCCTTCTCAATCGGCGTTCCGTTAACCGTCAGCTTGATCACAGTCATACCGGCTCGGCTCCTACTCCAACCCTACGCCCTCGGCCACCGCTTCGCCCGTGCGGGCGCGCTCGGCCGCCAGCGGCAACACACGCCGCAGCAGGACGTCAATCATTTCCTGGCGATAGTCTGCAGTGGCGCGATACTTGCTGGTGCGCGGTGACAGGCTCGCGCGGGCCGCTTCGACCGCTGCCTCGACCGCTTCCTGCCCGACCGGCTGGCCGCGCAGCACGCTTTCGATCGCGTCGGCGCACGTCGGGACCTGCGCTACCGGGCCGATGCAGATGCGTACGTCCTCATAGCGCTTGCCGGACGGATCCAGCCGGACCCACGCAGCGCACCCGAGGATCGGCAGCGCGACGCCTTGCGGCCGCATGATGCGCTTGAATGCGCTGGCTTCCCGCTCGCGCGCCAGGGCAAAGCGGAAGCGGATCAGCAGGTCGCGCGTTGGGTCGAGCAGCGACTGACCCGCGCCGAGGAATAACTCGCGGATCGGATACCAGCGCCGCTCGCCCTGAACGACTGCTTCCGCCTCGGCGTCGAGCGCGACCAGCGAGGTCGTGCCGTCGCCTGCGGGCAGGGCGTGCGCGACGTTGCCGCCAAGCGTGCCGACGTTTCGCACCTGCGGACCGCCGACCACGCCGCAGCTTTCGACCAGACAGGTCGCGCGCGCGGCGATCAGCGGGTCGTCCACAATGCGGGCGTGCGTGACTCCCGCGCCGATCAGCAGCGTGTCCCCGTCCTGCGTGACGTCGCACAGTTCGGGGATGGCGGTGATGTCAATCAGTGCGTCGGGGGCGGGCTGATGCCCATGCCGAATGTCAATAAGTAAGTCTGTTCCACCGGCGATCACGCGCGCCTTGCCCGCGTACGATTGCAGCAGCTCCAGCGCTTCGTCAACCGATCCCGGCGTATGGTAATGGTTCCAAAGGGTCATAGATGGATGTCCACAGGCGGCAAGCGCCTCTAAATCACTTTCTGGATGAAACGACTGCTGGCGCTTTTCGATGGGCGGGGATGCCCAACGCCGCTATGTCCCGGCATATCGCCAGGGCATAAGCGACCCTCAGCCGGAGGAACGAACTGCGCGTATCGTAACACGGAAAACCGATCAGCGTCAAACGTGCGCCTCGCGTGGCGCGGCCTGTCCGGGTCGCACACCGGCCATCATCAGGCCAATCTGCTCCACGTCGGCCTCGCTGCGCTCCACCACGCCGACGATCTCGCCCTCGTAGATGACCGCGATACGGTCCGACAGCGCGAGGATCTCGTCCAGGTCTTCCGAGATGAGCAGAGTGGCGGTTCCCTTGGCGCGCTGGTCGAGCAGCCGCTGGTGGATGTACTCGGTCGCGCCGATGTCCACGCCGCGCGTCGGCTGCGCTGCGATCAGCACGCGGGGGTTGCGCGCCAGTTCCCGTGCGAGAACCAGCTTCTGGATGTTGCCGCCGGACAGGCTTTTGATCATCGTCTCCTGGCTGGGCGTGCGGATGTTGAAGCTGTTGATCATCTCGCCGCAGCGCTGCGCGATCTTCCGGGGACGCAGGAAGATCCCCGCGCTGTAGGGGCGGTCGGAATGCGACTGGAGCATCAGGTTTTCGGCGACGGTGAAATCTGTGATCACGCCGTCGATCATGCGCTCTTCGGGGATGTACGACATGCCGAGCCGGTTTAGCTCGGATGGCTCCTTGCCGGTGACGTTCTGCCCGTCGATCTGCACCTCGCCGCGCGTGGCCGGTCGCAGCCCAAACAGAACTTGCGCCAGCTCTCGCTGACCGTTGCCGGACACGCCCGCCAGCCCCACAATCTCCCCGGCACGAATGTCGAGGTTGATGCCGCGCAACGCATCCGTGCCGCGATCGCTGCGCGCCCAGAGATCGGTCACCTTGAGCAGCGGCGGCCCAACCTCAACTGCCCGGCGCTGGTACTGGAAGACGACGTCGCGCCCGACCATCATCCGCGCCAGCGTTTCTTTCGTGGCCTCACAGGTGGGGATTTCGCCCACTTTGCGGCCGTCGCGCAGGACGGTCACGCGGTCGCTGATGTCCAGCACTTCGTGCAGCTTGTGCGAAATGAAGATCAACGCGTGCCCGTCGCGGACCATCTGGCGCAGCGTGCCGAACAGATCGCCCACTTCCTGCGGCGTGAGGACGGCGGTCGGCTCGTCGAGGATGAGCAGCGCCGCGCCGCGATAGAGCGCCTTGATGATCTCGACTCGCTGCTGCTCCCCGACCGCAAGCTGCCAGACCGGTGCCCACGGATCCACTTGCAGGCCGTAGTTCTTCGCCAGTTCCTCGATACGCGCCGCGACGTTGTCCAGGTCGAGCAGCGGCTCGCGGCTGGAGCGCAGGCCGAGCGCGACGTTCTCCGCCACGGTCAGCGATGGGACGAGCATGAAGTGCTGGTGGACCATGCCAATTCCCTGGCGGATCGCATCGTTCGGCGACTTGATCGAGGCGAGCTGCCCGTTGATGAAGATCTCACCCTCGTTCGGCTGGTAAAGCCCGTAGAGGATCTTCATCAGCGTGCTTTTGCCTGCGCCGTTTTCGCCCAGCAGCGCGTGAACCTCTCCCGCGCGCACGTCAAAATCGACGTGATTGACGGCCAGCACGCCGGGAAACTGCTTCTTGATGCCGCGCATTTCCATGCGGTCGATGCGCGCCTTACCGGTCGGCAGGGTGGTGGGCAGGTGATCGGACACGCGTGACTCCATCGTAAGTCCTGTTTATCAAACTAAGTGGTTGGCGATTGAAAAACAGGGGCGCTCCCAGGCTTGGCAGCGCCCCTGAAGTGCGATAATTAGCTACCGCTCGCGGCTTCCTCGGTTGCTTCCTCGGTAGCTGCATCCTCACCGGCAGCGTCCTCGGTCGCTTCTTCGGTCATTTCCTCGGTGGCTTCGCCTTCGGCGTCCTCAGCACCCTCGGCGGGCTCGCCCAGGAACTCGGCGATCTGGGCCATCACGTCGACGTCACCGGCGATGATCGCGGCGATGGCGTCATCGGCCGCCTGCCGGACGTCCTCGGGCAGCTCGTAGCCCTCGTTGAACTCGATCCGCAGGCCACCGTTCGCCAGCGTGATCGCGTAGGATTGCCCGCCTAGCTCGCCCGCCAGAACACGGTTGATGATGTCCTGCAGCACCACGGTCCAGTCGTAGATCTGGTTGGCGACCACGATCTCCGGCGCGAGGTCGGTCTGGTTGGCCTGCGTGCCGAACCACAGCGCGCCCGCTTCGCTCGCCTGCTGGATCGCGCCGGGGACCATCTGCGCCGTGCCGGTCAGCACGTCGGCGTTGTTCTCGATCATCGCCTGTGCAGCTTCGGCGGCCAGCGCGAGGTCGCTAAACGACTGGATGTAGTTGACGATCGGATCGATCTCCGGATTGACCGACTTCACGCCCGCGACGAACCCGTCGACGTACAGCTTGGCGTCGCCCGTCTCAATCGGTCCGACCACGCCGATGACGTTGGTCTGCGTCAGCAGCGCGGCCATCACGCCGAAGACGTAGCCGCCCTCTTCGGAGCGCGCCTCATAGGCGTAAACATTGGTAATGCCTTCTTCGGTGAAGGTGTTCACCGTCGTGCCCCAGGCGAACGCCGTGTCGGGGAAGTCCGGCGCGATCTCTTCGAGCGACGAGCCGTACTGCGAGCCGTGCGCGATCACCAGGTCATAGCCCTGGCTGGCGTAGTCGCGGATGGCCGTTGCGGCGTCGTCGACGACAAACAGATTTTCAGAGACGGCGTATTCAAAGCGATCCGCCCCGACGGCTTCCTGAATGGCAGCGAGCGATTCGGCCATGCTCTGGCTGAAGGCGAGGTCGGTCGCCGTGCTGGGCATTACCACCGCCACGCGGAAAGTCTCGCCTTCGGGGATGTCGAGCTCGATGGGCAGCGGAGTGGCAGCGGCTTCTTCGGTCGCTTCACCCTCAGCGGCTTCCTCGGTAGCCTCTTCGGTCACCGCCTCTTCGGTGGCTTCCTCAGCCGCAGCCTCTTCAGTTTCCTCAGCGGCGGCTTCCTCAGTTGCTTCTTCGGTAGCCTCTTCAGTTGCTTCTTCGGCAGCGGCTTCTTCCGTGGCCTCGCCCTCGGCGGCGGCCTCTTCAGTTGCAGCTTCCTCTGTGGCTTCTTCGGTCGCTTCCTCAGTTGCCATAGCGACCGCTTCGCCTTCTTCCGTCGCTTCCTCAGCGGCGGCTTCCTCGGTAGCCTCTTCGGTCATCGCCTCTTCGGTGGCTTCCTCAGTTGCAGCTTCCTCGGTAGCGGCTTCTTCGGTTGCTTCATCTTCAGCGGCGGCTTCTTCAGTTGCGGCTTCTTCGGTGGCAGCCTCTTCGGTCGCTTCCTCAGTCGCCTCTTCTGTAGCGGTTGGTGCAACGGTCGGCGACTCTTCTTCGTCGTCGCCATCGCACGCAGCGAGAGCGAGCGCCGCGATCACCATGACGATCAACACAATCCAGCGTTTGTTCATGTTGTCGTTCCTCCTGGCATGCACCCGGTGCGAGAGTGTTCAACCGGCGAAAAGACGCGCCTGAACAGCCAGCGTGGTCGCGTCGCCGGAAAAGCTAGACGTGCTTCACAAATCGTTATAGCAGTTATCCCGAACACTCAGCAATTTACTCGCCACGCTCGAAGGGCTTGGTGAGCGCCGCAGGCTGATCCACACGTTGCGATGCGAAGACCAGCGCCAGGATAGTGAGCAGATAGGGCGCCATCGATGCGTACTCCGCCGGGATGTCGATCCCCTTGGTGCGCACCCACAACTGCAGGGCGTTGACCGTGCTGAACAGCAGCGACCCGCCCATGACGCCGAACGGGCGCCAGCTTCCGAAATAGACCAGGGCGACGGCGATGAAGCCCTGCCCGGCGGTCATGTTCTGCTGGAAGACGTTCAGCAGCGCGATCGACAGCGAAGCGCCCGCCATCGCCGCCATAACCCCGCCAAACATCACGGTGAAATAGCGCACGCGCGCCACGCTGATGCCCATCGCGTCGGCCGCTTGCGGATTCTGCCCTACGGCGCGGATCTTCAGGCCCAGCGTGGTCTTGTTGAGGACGAACCAGGCGAGCGGCACCAGCGCAAACGCCACATACACCAGCAGGTTGTGGCGGAAGAAGATCTCGCCGATGACGGGGATGTCGCTCAGAAGAGGGATGCGGATGCGCGGGAACCCGCTGACCGTCACCACGCTGTCAAAGCTCTGGTGAAAGAGCAGCTCGCTCAGGCCCAGGCCGAAGAGGTAGATGCCGATGCCGCTGATCCCCTGTTCCGCTTTCAGAGTGACGTTGATGAACGCCGTCAGCAGCCCCATCAACAGGCCGACGAGCAACGCGACCAGCACGCCGATCAATAGGCTGTCGGTGGTGTACACCGCCCAGAATCCGCTGAACGCGCCCATCAGCATGATGCCTTCCACGCCGAGGTTTAGCACGCCGCTGCGCTGCCCGAACGTCTCGCCAATCGCGGCGTAGAGATAGGGGGTCGCCAGGCGGATGCCGGACGATGCGATACCGATGAGTACGCTTGCGTCGAATAATTCGTTGATCATCGCGCGTGATCCACTTCTGCGGCGGCTGTTGCGCTTGGAGATGGGACCGGTTCCATCGACACGGCCGATACCCGGCGGCGCGCGCGGTGGCGGCTCCACAGGTCGCTGCTTACGACGAAGATGATCACCAGGCTGATCAGGACCGTTGTCAGCGCTGACGGAACCTGCACCGTGCGCTGGAGCTTGTTCCCGCCGACCAGCAGCGCGCCGAACAGAACGGACGCGGGGATGGTTCCGAGCGGGTGCAGCTTGCCGAACAGCGCGGCGACGATGCCGTTAAACCCGGCGTTTCCGGTGAAGGCGATCGCACCACCTTCCGCGCTCATGCGGTGTCGCACGCCGAGCACCTGGATGCCGCCCGCCAGCCCGGCGAACCCGCCACTCAGCACCAGAGATAGCACCATGTAACGCTTGACGCGGATCCCGGCGTAGCGCGAGGCGCGCGGGTTTTTGCCGACAGCCCGGATGCGATAGCCGATGGTGGTGCGCCACAGGAAGATCCAGACGAGCACCGCGAAGATCACGCCGATGATGATCCCGATGTGCAACAGGGTTGGGCCCCAACGCGTCGCGTCGGAACCGTTCAGCCCGAGCCAGTCGTACAGCGAATCGAGCCAGGGGCCGATGCGCGGCAGGTCCGACTGGCGAGGCAGGCGGTCGGTTTCGGGGATGCGTGAGGCGGCGCTAAGCTGATCGGGGTCGATCAGCGTGTTGTTCATCAGGTAGATCATCCAGTAGGTGGCGATCTGGTTGAGCATCACCGTGCTGAGGATTTCGTTGACGTTGAAATATGCCTTCAGCACGCCCGCGATCCCACCCCACACAGCCCCGGCGATGAAGCTCGCCACGAGGCAAGCCGGGATCAGAATTTCCGCGCGGGTATCTGGATTGGCAAGCGCGAGCGCGGTTGCCGCAAGGCCGCCGACGATCATTTGCCCCTCGCCGCCGATGTTCACCACGCCGCCCCGGAAGCTGATGCAGATCCCGATGCCGACGAGCAGCAGAGGGGTGGCTTTAATCAGCGTGTCGGCGAAGGTGTTTTTCGTGCCGAATGCGCCTTCCCACAGCGCGCGATAGGCTGCGACGGGATCGGCGTCCATCAGCACCAGCATCACCGCTCCGATGAGCAGGGCTGCGACGGTCGCCAACAGGGGCATGAGCAGGTCAAGCAGTCGATCAAAGCGGAGATGTCTTATTGAGGTCAACGGCGTTTAGATCTCTCGATAGGCTTAATCGGACTCAAGGGCTTAGGAGAGCCGCGCGAACGCCACCCTAAAAAACTGCCAATAATTTGACCGCACGAAATCGTACCATGAAAAGAAATACGCGCGCAAATTGCATTCTGCACAAGACTGATACGGCAGGTGTCGGCGGATCTGCACACGGAGCGGGGGGTCAAATAAGGGCAGACCGTGTGGCCTGCCCTTGACGCTGTTACTCCTGCCGTTGCAGTGAGATGGTTCGCACGAGGCTAGTGTGGCCCCTCGACGAACTCCTCGATCATTTTCTCGTTGAACGCAGGGATGTCGTCCGGACGGCGGCTGGTGACGAGACCTTTGTCGACCACCACCTCCTGATCGACCCACTCGGCCCCGGCGTTTTGCAGGTCTAGCTGCAGGCTGGGGTACGAGGTCAGCTTGCGACCCTTCACGACGCCCGCGTCGATGAGCGTCCAGGGGGCGTGGCAGATCGCGGCGACCGGCTTGCGCGCGTCGAAAAACTCCCGCACAAAGCGCTGTACTTCCGGGTTGCGGCGCAGCTTGTCCGGGTTCATCACGCCGCCGGGCAACAGCAGCCCGTCGTAGTCGTCCGCTTTCGCCTCGGCGACGGCGACGTCCACCGAGAAGGACTCGCCCCAATCAGAGTGATCCCAGGCGCGAAGCTTGCCGCTTTCGGGGGATACGATGTACGTTGTTGCGCCTGCATCGTGCAGCGCGCGTCGCGGACGAGTGAGTTCTTCCTGCTCAAACCCATTTGTGACCAGGATCGCGATGGTCTTGTTTTCAAGTTCGTTCGCCATAGCCGATGTCTTGCCTCCCTTTATCAAATGCCCGCCCGCGTGCGCCGCGGGGAGCTTTTTCCGAGAGGACTATAGCGGTTGTCCAGCGGCGCGCATGGGATGGTTAGCGGGTTTGGCGATGGGCAACGCGGCCCGTTCGCCACCGGGTCATCTGACCAGGCGATGCTGCACGGCCAGGGTTGCGGCTTCCGTCCGGCTGCTGGCTTCGAGCTTCGACAGGATGTTGCTGACGTGGTTCTTGACGGTCGAGCGGCTGATCGTCAGCCGCTCCGCGATCTCGCGGTTGTTCAGACCCTCGATCATCAGCGCGAGCACTTCCACTTCGCGCTCGGTCAGGTCATGGCCGAGCGACGGCGGTTGCGTCGCCGCTTCGATCAGCGCGCGGGTGGCTTCCGGCGCGAGTGTGGATTTGCCATAGTAGGCGTTACGAACTGCTTCGGCTAGCTCGTCAATCGAGATATTCTTCAGCAGATAGCCGATTGCGCCTGCCTGCAATGCTTCGTGAACCAACTCCTTCTCTTTGAAGCTGGTCAACGCGATGATCTGTATGTCGGGATAGGTCTGCTTGATGACGCGGGTCGTCGCGACGCCGTCCATCTCGCCGGGCATGATCAGGTCCATCAAGATCACGTCCGGGCGGTGTTCGGCGCACAGCCGTACCGCTTCCTCGCCGTTTGAAGCTTCGCAGACCAGCTCCAGATCGTCGCAGGTTTCCAAAAATACGCTCAGACCGCTGCGGACCATATCATGGTCGTCAACGATCATAATGCGGATTTTTTTCGATTCGCTCATGCTGCCCCACTTTCCTTCCGTTAGTAGCAAACCACATCGTCGTCACCGTTGTCCCTTTACCAGGAACACTGTTGACGTGTAGCTCCGCGCCAATGGCGTCGGCTCGCTCGCGCATGATGCCCAGCCCCAACGAAGTCGCGGGGATCTGGCTTGTGTCGAACCCGCGTCCATCGTCGCTGATTCGCAGGCTGATCACTTCGGGCGTGCTGGTGACGTGGACGTCGACCTGGCGCGCGCGCGAGTGCTTGACGATGTTGTTAAACGCTTCCTGCGCGATGTAGTAGTAAGCGGTTTGAACATCGCCGGGCATCTTCATGTCGCCCTCGATGTTCAGCGTGACGTTCATGCGCGTGCGCCCGATGACGGCGGCCGCAAGCTGGCTGAGCAGTTCTTCGAGGTTCGCTTCGAGCAGCGTCGCCGGGCGAAGCTCCAGCAACAGGGTGCGCATTTCCGCCTGCGCGCCGCGCGTCAGCCGGTAAAGCTCGTGAAGCTGCTCCCGCGCACGCTCTGGCTGGCGATCCCACAGCCGGGGGAGCGCCTCGGCGATCATCGCGGCTGAGAACAGCGTCTGGCTGACAGCATCGTGCAGGTCGCGGGCGAGCCGCTGGCGTTCTTCCAGCACAGCCAGCGCCTGCGCTTTCTCGTGAAGTTTCGCGTTCTGGATCGCGATCGCGGCCTGGTCGGCGAACGCTTGCAGGCGTTCGGCGTGGACCACCGTGAAGAAGTTGGGCGTCACGCTGTTGAGGTGCAAGAAGCCGATGGTCTTCCCCTTCAGGCGGATCGGCGCGCCAGTGTACGAGCGGAACCGGCGCATAGCTTTTGGCTTGTTTTCGTACCACGACGCGTCCAGCGACGGGACGACGATCGGCTGCCCGCTGACCGCCATCTGGTAAAGCTCTGGCACTTGCTCCACCTGATAGGGCTGCTTGGTAAGCCATTCCTCGATGGCGCTCTCGCGGAAGCCCTGCATGCGGACCACGCGCGCCTCGCCGTTCTCGATCAGCATGATATATGCCGCGTCGTGGGGAACCACGCGCCCGATGTTGGTCAGGATGCGCTTGAGCACTTCGCCCAGGTCCAGCGTGCTCGTCAGGCCAGACGCGATATCGCGCAGAGCCTCGGCTAACACACGCTGGCGATGCTCTGCCGCCTGCACCATTTTGTACTCGGTGATGTCGGTACACACGCTGATCAGCCCGATCGGCTTTCCGGCTTCGTCGCGGATGCTGTCGGCGCGCATCAGGGTGGGGACGAGCTCGCCGGTCTTCGTCGTCAACTCGACCTCGCCGCTCCACGTGCGCCCCTCGCGCATGGTGGCGAAGATCTCGTTTGCGATATCGTGATCGGTGAACAGCGACGCCGGGATGCCGCGCACGTTCAACTCGTTGACAGTGTACCCGTAGAGGTCGATGAACGCCTGGTTGTTGTAGATAGCAGTCCCGTTGACGTCCGCAATGATAATCCCGTCGCTGATGCTTTCGACCGCCTTGCTGGTGTACAACAGGCGTTCGTGCTCGAGCTGTAACTCCAGCGTGGCGTGGCGCGTGCGGAACAGGTTCCCTAGCCGGAACTGGACCTCGATCTGT
>CBINGT010000081.1:0-10816 GCA_966250245.1 uncultured Anaerolineae bacterium | reverse complement strand
AGCGGATCGGCGTGCTCCATCTGGCCCCGGATGCGCATCGAGGCGGCGTCGGTGAAGTCCGCGACGATCGGCGGCAGGCGGAGCGTGGAGATCGCGGCGTAGGTCGGCTTGCCGCTGAACAGCACGACGTCAAACGGCTGTTGCGCGTGGAGCCGCTCGATTGTGGCGCGCATCTTGCCGATCGAGCCGTTCTCGCTGCTGAGCGATCGCATCGTGTGGAGCGCCTTCTTGAGCGGAGACTGGCCCCGTTCGCTCGCGATGAAGACCTCGACGTGCTGCGTGTAGGGAGCCAGCGCGGCGCGGTGTTCTTCCTGAAAGCTGGGTCGCGCCATCGACAGCAGTGTGATGTCGTGCTCGCGCGCCAACTCCTGAATGAAATAGTAGTGGCGCAGGTATCCGCTGGTGAGCGGAAACGGAAATCCGTTGGTGAGATAGAGAACGCGCATGGTTGTTGTCCCGTTGTTGTCAGTGAAGCCAGCCAAGCTCGTCCAGGTGATCCAACGTGTGCCGCCACAGGGCATAGTAGCGGTTTTCGCGCAGCCACACGACGGTTTCCGTCTCGATGCGCTGGGGCGCGGGATCATCGGCGGACAGCCTCAGAAGCAGTTTGCTCATATAGCGCGCCCAGCACAGCACAAACAGCGGCGTGAGATGCTCTGGCTCGATCTGCATTCGCCGCGCGTACTGTTGCACGTAGGGCACCGTCCAGGCGTTCGGCCCGAAGAACGCTTCGCGGAAGGGCGTGATAAAGTCGCGCCGGGTGCGCGCGTCATCCAGCGCGAAAGCGGCGTACGTCAGGAAGAAGAATAGATCGCACGCCGGAATGCCATCCGTCTCGGCTAGCTCCCAATCGACCACGCCGAGGTTTTGCGCGTGCAACGCGATCAGGTTCGGGTGGCTGACGTCGCCATGCTCGACGATGGGCGCCAGCCCGGCTTGCTGAAGCGGCGCGATCAGCTCGTGCGTCTGGATTAGCAGCCGTTCCTCTTTGACGTTGAGCGGAAAGGTTGCGGCGAACGCTTGCAGCGGCCCCGCCGCGCGCGTCTCGAACCAGTCGTCGCGCGCTTCAGTAGCGGGCGTGCGGGGCAGGTCGGTCAGCCAGTCGAGCGCCAGCTCGCACGCGCCTTCGAGATCGCGGCGGACGCGGGGCGGGTCGAGCAGCGGGCCGTTGAGCGCCGTCTCGATCAGGATCGGATAGCCGTGATATTCCTCAAACGCGACCAAGTGCGGGATCGAGTCGAACCCGCCGGGGCGCATTTTCTGGATCGTCTCGATGGCGGTGGCTTCTCGCGTCAAACTCTGGCTGCGTTCGCCCAGGCGAGGAACCTTCGCCACCAGCACCGGATATGGCTTGCGCGCGGGCAGCACGAGAAAGACAACATGCCGCGAGGCGCGGAAGCGCGGCGTCAGCATGACGCACGTCAGCCGCTCCGGCACGCGATATTGCTCAAGTTTCAGGCGGGCGCGATGGCGCTCGAGGAAGTCCAGCACGAGGTTCATGGCGTCTCCCGTCGAGCAAGCAGGCTCAGGCACCGCGCCGTCCAGCCGACGACGCCCAGGTAAAAGCCGAGGCGCGTTGCGTTGAGCATCAGCCACGCCAGCGGGCCGCGCCGATTGTTCACGACGATGTTCCCGAGCGCGGATGCGTCGTCGATTGGCAGGATCTTGGTGCAGCGCGTGAAGTTCGGCCAGTTCCAGAATGCCTCGACTTGCCGGAACCCGGCGCGCTCCACCGTGGCTGCGTAGCGCCGGAGCTCCCACGGGACGTCGCGCCCCATGCGGCGGTGAATCTCAACGTAGAGCGTGCCGCCCGGCTTGAGCAGCGTCCGCACACGGGGCAGCACCTCAGCGGATTGCATCCGCAGCACTGCGACGTCGAACGCTTCCGACTGGCCGTCGGCTACGGCGTCCGCATCAGTGACCGTCTCGGCGAAATCCATCAGCGCCTCGCGCAGCGGATCGTCCGCCGGGCCGAAGTACACCACGTTTCCCAGGCGTGGATCTGGCAGCAGAAAGCGCCAGTCCACGCGACGCGAGCGCTGGAGCAGTTCGTCCAGCGCATCACCGGCATCCGGCGCGCTGGCCGGAGAAGATTGAAGGGCTTGGTCGGTCATTCCTTCGCCTCAGGTTCGGGCCGCTTCGCCTTGGCAATCAAGGGCTGCATGGCGCGGTAGAGGTCTTCGATCACCGCCGGGTAGGGGTGTTCGATCAGATAGCACGGCTTGTTCGCCAGCACCGAGCGCAATCGCTCTCGCTGGATGGCTTCGGCGTTTTCGATCAGCGTGTTCCGCTGCTCAGGGAAGGCGAACCGCCACATATAATAGTATTCCATGAACGGCAGCCGCTCGTATTGCAGCGAGAAAACCATCCGATCCGCAACCTCGTCCGGCTCCAGCGAGCGGACGCGCCGGGCGTGCGCGTCGACGCTCGCGACAAAGAAGACGGTGTCAAGCGGGCCGGTCAGCGCGAACGCTTCGGGCGGAAAGACCTTTTCCGGCGGCAGATCGACAAAGAGCTGGCGCTCTAGCAGCCGCGCGACGCGACCCACCGCACGCTTGCCCGGCACGTCCGGCAGCCGCCCTTCCAGGCCAACCGCCGCTTTCAGCCCGCCGACGCGCGCCCGGTAACGCGGCATCTGCTCCAGATACCAATCCCACACGCGGATCGGCTCGGGAATGCCGGACATGGTCGTGCCGTCCGCCGAGAGATACACCCACTCGTCGCCGACATAGCGCGCGCCGTGCTCCATGAAGCCGAGCAGCGCTTCTGTCTTGCCGCCTTTCGACCAGCCGGTGTTCAGCACGCCTATTTCATTATAAAGGAAGGCGGATGCGTGCAGTGGCAGGGCACCCTTCGCCAGCGCGGTCAGGTTGATGATCGGGATCAGCAGCGGGATGGCAGGCACGCCGCGTTCGGCGACCATGGTCAGCGGCTCGCCCACGCGCTCCATTGGGATCTGCACGCGCGTGCGCGCCTTGTGTTTGCTGCGCAGCACGATAAACGCGTCGTCGGTGAAAGCAGCTTCGTCTTTCCCCAGGTAACGCAGCGTGCCGTGCATCTCCAGGCGATCCACGAAGCGGATCGTGATGTCCGGCTCGCCGCTGAATGGCCGCCGGATCGGCCCGAGCTGGCGCCCGACCGCCTTGGCGTCGCGCGCGTCCGCGTCGAGCAGGCGGATGCTGACCAGATCGTGCAGATTGAAATCAATGCTGCCGGTGTCGGCCCGGCCGTTGGTTGAGGTCACGCCAGTATCCCGTCCTGAGAATTCTGATGGTTGCGGCATCTTTGTGTTGCAGCTTCGTTGCAGCGCGCTAAAAAGAGCAGACGCGGGTCGGATTATGGAAGGTTTAAATTTGGTTAGCGCAATTCGTGTTCGTGATGGTGTAGATTCTGTGCGCAACCGGGCGACCGCGTTGCCCCGTCAGCTCCCCGAAAATGCCTCATTCTCGGCGCGCGTTACCTATATCTTAGGGATGGGGCCGCGAGCCCGCTATTAAAATAGTTTAAAACTACGCGAGCCGGTTATTTAAATCGGATAAAAACTTATAAAAAATCCCCGAATCTGCTGTAATCACAGTGTTTATACGTGTCAGAATTTACTATAATGCAGGTCAAGCCCATCCATCACACCTTGACACCTGCAGAGGGCAGGAGGAACAGATGAATCGCTTGCGCGTACTGTTATTGGCTGCGGTCATTTGGCTGATTCTCCTTTTCGTATTGGCTGATCCGCGCATGCTCGGTTTCACGCCGTCTCCGGCGATTTTCGCGATAGCGGTTGTTACCGTTCTCGGAATGCTTCTATTTCCTGATCTCGGCACCAGCCGCTTGCAGATGATCATGGTGGGCGTTGGGTTGCTGTATCTGGCAGCCGGCGCAGTGGGCGCTTTGGGACACAGCCTGGCCGACGTGCCGCTGGTGGTGACCGAGTTGTTCATGCTGGGTGTCACGGTGTATCTCGTCCGGATGCTCTCGGTTGTGGTTTCCAATCTTGAGCAAATCCTCGAGAACGTGATCACCAATAAGGACGAGTCTCGCATTCTGTCGCAAGCGAACGGTGAAGACACAGTCAATGCGGAGCTATTCCGGGCACGCCGGTTCAACCGCCCGGTGGGGTTCGTTTTGCTGAAGGTGAGCGACGTCGAAGAACTGAAATCGGCCGGCGCCGAGCGCTTCAGCTATCAGTATGTGCTCCAGCGCAGCTATCTGAAGGCGCGCATTGGGCAACTTGCCGAGTCTTTCCTCTATCATACCGATCCGATTGCATGGTACGGCGAAGATCTGGTGATCTGCCTGCCTGAGACGAACCGTGAAGAAGCCGAAGAGCTGGCCCGCAAAGTGTACGACCTTATCCGCAGCCAGCTTAACATCCGCGTGCCGATCGGTGTCGCTGCTTTTCCGGATGATGGCCTTATCTATTCTGACCTTGTCGCTGCTGCACAGAAGAATCCGCTGGTGGTCGTCAAGGAAGAGCGCCGGGTGGAAGCTGGCAGCGCCAGCTCTGAGGACAAGCGTGCCTCGCAAGAGCGCGCCGCGGTCCATCCCATGACGGTCGATTTCGGCTTCGGCGGTTTCAACGGCGGGCAGGGCGCTGTCGCCCAGCCGATGCCCAAGGCGTCGTCGTTCATCCTCAGCCTGGGGCTGCGCGCGCTGCTGCACGGGGGCGACCTGCTCCAACCGCTGTCGAATCGGAGCCGCGCCAACGACGTGGAACCGTACTACAACCCGGATTTCTGGGTGAACCGCCTGCCATACCAGAGCGCCGGCTCGCGCCGCGTGTACATGCAGGTCAAGCGGGTGATGGATATCGCGCTCGTGATCGCCAGCCTGCCGCTGACCCTGCCAATTGGCGCTGTGATTGCCGCACTGGTCTGGCTGCAGGACCGCCACTCGCCGTTCTACGTGCAGATACGGACCGGCCTCGGCGGCCACACCTTCCGGATGTATAAGTTCCGCTCGATGATCGTGAACGCGGACCAGCGCCTCGCGGAACTGGGTGTCCGCTGCAACGAGCGCGGCGAAACCGTCGATGAAAACGGCGACAAGCTCGAAAACGACCCGCGCATCACGCCGGTCGGCAAAATCCTGCGCAAGACCAGCCTGGACGAGCTGCCGCAGTTGTGGAACGTCCTCAAGGGCGACATGAGCATCGTCGGCCCGCGGCCCACGTCGTTCGGGGTGGATAAGTATCGCCTGCTGCACACCGAGCGGCTGAGCGTCAAGCCCGGCATCACCGGCCTGTGGCAGATTTACGAGCGTGGCGAAACCGACTTCGACAACCGGCTGATCTGGGATATGAAATATATCGAGAAGATGAGCCTGTTGCTCGACCTCAAAATCATCATCCGCACGGCGCTGAAGGTCTTCCGGGACCGGGGAGCGCGCTAGGCGAGCCACTAGTTGCACGCCGTCCTGGCCATTTTCGCTCGCGGGTGTACGGTGTGGCCTCTGCTCAGACCTTACGGCCAAAGGCAGAGGCCACTTGATCAAGATGGAAGCACTCGCTGTCGCAAAGCTCTCGTTCTCGTAAAGACGCGCTAGCACGTATGGTGGGGAGACATCTTCATGTTTCGACGGTATATCGACGCGGTTCTGAGATGGTTCTGGTTAGCGATTATCACCACAGGAGTCGCGGCCGGAATCGCATATATCTATGCTGAGCGCCAGCCGGTGATGTATACCTCGCGCGCTCAGCTTCTGGTTGGCCCGGCGACGACCAGCCTGAACCCGACGCCGAACGATCTCCGTGCTGCGGCCCAATTGCTCGAGGTCTACGCCGTTTTGCCGAAAATGCGGCCCTTCCTCAACGAAGTGATTGAGGAACTGGGGCTGGAAGGCATTACGGCAGCCCAGCTTGACAACCTGATCACGATCGACACGAGCAGCACCACGCAGTTGATGACCATTCGTGTGCAGCATCCTGAGCGCGCGATGGCCACGCTGCTTGCGGATACGGTCGCGCAGAAGATTGTCGAGAAAAGCGCCGGCGGCAGCCAGTCCGGCGACGCTTACGAGCAGATCCAGGCGCAGATTAAGCGCGTCGAGGAATCGGTTGAGCGCAGCGAGCAGACGCTGCTGGCGCTTCAGCAACAGCGCCAGGAAGCGACCTCGGACTCCGAGCGTGCCGCGTTGGATGAGCAGATCAATAAGGAACGCAGCTTCCTGTCGGACACCGAGCGCCTGCTGATCAATCTCTACACTGAGGCGCAGACCACGCCCAACAACCGCGTTCAGATCGTCGATCCCGCCATCCGCGCGAGCCGCGTGCCGCGTGAGGTTCCGATGAAAACGATGCTCGGCGCGATCGCCGGGCTGGTCATCGGGATCGCGCTGATTCTCGGCCTGGACTATCTGGACGATACGGTGAAATCCGAAGACTCTCTGGCGCAGACGGCGGGCGTGCCAGTCCTCGGCGCGATCGCGCGCTACCGGCAGCTTCACTTCACAGGATACAAGCGGCTGGTCGTCACAGCGCAATCGGCTTCGCGCGCGGCGCAGAACTATCGAAAGCTCGGCGCGAAGATCTTGTTTTTGAACAGCAACCAGGGCTTTCGCTCGCTGCTGATCGGCAGCCCGCGCGGCTCGCAGGCGACGAGCGAAGTGGCCGGGAACCTGGCCGCCGCGCTCAGCCAGCTTGGCCGCAGCGTGATCCTGGTGGACGCCGATTTGCGCACGTCGACCGTCAGCAGGATGTTCGGCATGGAGAAGCGCCCCGGCCTGACCGACCTGTTCAACGACGAAATTGGCGTCACGGAATGCGTGGCTCCGGTCGATGACATCGACAACCTGTACGTCCTGCCGAGCGGACAGTCCACGAACGTGGGCGGGCTGCTGGCGTCGGAGAACATGCTCGATCTGATCCAGCACCTGCAGAGCCTGGCGGACCTGATCATCATCGCCGCGCCGCCGTTCCAGGAGCAGGCCGAAGGCATCGTGCTGGCGTCGCGCGTGAACGGTGCGATCGTCTCGACGATCTACGGGCAGACGCGCCGCCGCGAAGTCCGCGAGGTGATGGAAGACCTGTACTCACTGGGTGCGCAGGTCATCGGCACGGTGCTGATGCTCGGCGGTCGGGGAAACGAGCGCCCGCGCCTGGGGCGTCGCATGCGCCGGCCCGCGGTCGAATCCGTCAGCCTGTCGCCGCAGCTTTCGAAATCTGAGGGTGCGCAGAAGAGCACAGGTTAGCCACGGATGACGCACCCCATTCTCAGTCAACTCTTCGACGCGCTCGAAAATGAGCGTGTCCTCTACTGCGTGCTACGCGATGCCGAGCGGATCCCGCTTGTGCTGGACGGCGAGGTTGACCTGCTGGTCGCGCCCGATCAGTGGGACCGGCTGGCTGCTGTGCTGGCACGAGTGGGATTCGCGCCCCTGGCATCGCGGGGCTATGCGCCGCACCGCTTTTTCGTAGCCTATCACGCCGACAGTGATAGCTGGTTCAAGGTGGACGCGGTCGACAAGCTGGTGTATGGCCGCCCGATCAAGACGCTTGCCACCGGGCTGGCGGCGGACGTTCTTCGGAACAGGCGCCGCTGCGGGCAGGTGTGGGCGCCCGCGCCGGAGCATGAGCTGATCACGTTGCTCTTGCACGCCACGCTCGACAAGGGGCGCTTCGATCCCCGGCGGGCCGACCGCCTGCAATATCTGATCACCGAGCTGGGCGACGGCGCGGCGGTTGCGCCGCTGCTGGCGGAGTACTGGGTTCCGGGCGCGTCCTGGGATACGCTGTGTCGCCAGATCGCGGCGGGCGAATGGAGCGCGCTGCTGGCTCAGGCGCCCGCCGTGGCGAAACGGCTGCGCCAGCGCGATCCGATGGGGACGCGCCTGCGTGATGTAAAAAATCGCGCGTGGCGGACGCTCAGCCGCCTGAGTGGCGCGGTGCGTCCGGCCGTGCCGTCAGTGGCGGTACTGGGGCCGGATGGCGCCGGGAAATCGACCGTCGCGGACGGAATTCACAGCTCGTCACTGTTTCCGGTGCGGCGGGTTTACATGGGGCTGTACCAGAAGAAGCGCGGCAAGCGCGGCGCGGGGAAGCTGCCGGGCGTCGGGTTCGCCGGTCTGCTGCTGACGCAGTGGAAGCGCTATCTGACGGCGCGCTATCACCAGGGCTCCGGGCGGCTGGTGATTTTCGACCGCTACGCATACGACGCTCTGCTCCCGTCTTCGCGCCCGCTGAGCCTGCCGCGCCGCGTGCGTCGCTGGCTGCTGGCGCGGACGTGCCCGCCGCCCGATCTGGTCGTGCTGCTCGACGCGCCCGCCGAAACGCTATTCGCACGCAAGGGCGAGCATAGCGTCGAGGTGCTGGAACAGCAGCGCCAATCGTATCTCGCTTTGAAATCTCGCATCCCCCAGATGGTGGTGGTCGACGCGACCAACGGGATCGACGCGACCCGTCGCAGCGTCTCATCACTCATCTGGCAATCATACCTTCGTCGCAGCAGGGGGTAGTATGCCTGAGTCGCTTACCAGGACCGCGCGGCAATCGCAGGCGGCAACCACCCGCTCGCCGCGCGGCAAGGTGGCTTATATGATGTCGAGGTTTCCGAAGATTACGGAGACCTTCATTCTATATGAAATTATCGCGGTCCAGGGACAAGGCGTGCAGGTGGAGATCTACCCGCTTCAGCGGGAGCGCACCACCACCATGCACCCCGAGGCCGTGCCGCTGGTGCAGACGGCGCATTTCCAGCCAATGCTTGCGCCGCGCTTTTTGGCTGCGCACTGGCATTACCTGCGCCGCAAGCCGCGCCAGTATTTCGGCGCGTTGTGGGATTCGCTGCGCGCCACCTGGGGCAGCACGCGCTATTTCTTCGGGATCGTGACGTTCTGGCCGAAGATCGTGCAGTTCGCGCGGATGATGGAGCGCGACGGGATCGAGCACATCCACGCGCATTTCGCGAGCCATCCGGCTGCGGCGGCGTTTATCATCCACCGTCTGACGGGCATTCCGTACAGCTTCACGGCGCACGGCTCGGACCTGCACCGCGACAAGCACATGCTGCGCGAGAAGATTATGGAAGCGGCATTCGCGGCGACGATTTCGCAGTACAACGTGCGCGAGATCGCCAAAGCCTGCGGCGAGGATGTGCTGGATCGTGTGGTGGTGCTGCGCTGCGGCGTCGATACCAGCGTCTTCAAGCCGCGCCCGCGCTATAACTCGAACGGCGGCCGCGATCATGCCCTGATGATCCTGAACATCGGCACGCTGCATGAGGTCAAGGGGCAGAAATACCTGGTCGAAGCGGCGCGGCTGCTCAAAGAGCGGGGCGTGCGCTTCTCGCTGCATTTCGTCGGCGACGGCCCGGACAGGGACATGCTCGAGGCGCAGGTCAACGCGTCGGGCCTCGCGGACCACGTCGTCTTTCATGGGCGGCAAGACCGTCAGGCGATCATCGACTTGCTACAGGAGGCGGATATCCTCGTCGCGCCGAGCGTGCCGTCCAGCGACAACCGGCGCGAGGGCATCCCGGTCGTGCTGATGGAAGCGATGGCGAGCGGCGTCGCGGTCGTGGCGAGCAACCTGTCGGGTATTCCAGAGCTGGTCGAGCATGAGGTCAGCGGCCTGCTGACTCCGCCCGGCGATGCGCGGGCGATTGCGGATGCGCTGGAGCGCCTGAGCCGGGATGTTGCGCTGCGTCAGCTTCTTGCCGACGGTGGCCGCGAGAAGGTGTTGCGCGAATTTGACCTGACGACCAACGCGGCCGCGCTGATTGAGCGGTTTGGAATCGGAGCGGGGGAATGACCGATTTAGCGCTCGTTCTGTTCTGGGGATCAGTCGCCCTGCTGGCGTATACGTACGTAGTCTTCCCGGCGATCCTGTTTGTGCGCGGGCTGCTGTGGCGCAAACCCTACCGCACCGAGGACATCACGCCCTCGGTGAGCATGATCATCGCAGCGTACAACGAGGCGGCCAGCATCGGTGAGAAGCTCGACAATGTGGTGAGCCTCGACTATCCGCGCGACTGCCTGGAAGTGATCGTCGCGTCCGATGGCTCGACCGACGAAACCGAGGCGATCGTCGCGCAGTACGAGGATCGCGGCGTGAAGCTGCTGGCGCTCCCTCGCCAGGGAAAGGCGGGCGCGCTCAACTCGGCGGTTGCCGTGGCGAAGGGCGAGATCCTGGTTTTTTCGGACGCGAATAGCCAGTATGCGCCGGACGCAATCCGCCAGCTTGTGCGCCCGTTCGCCGATCCTGAGGTCGGCGGAGTGGCGGGCAATCAGGTCTACCTGTCGGAAAAGCGGATGGCGGACGACACCGCGCAAACCGGCGACGGCGAGCGGACGTATTGGGGCTTCGACCGTTTCCTGAAGCGTATCCAGAGCGAGGCGGGTAACACGATCTCCGCGACCGGCGCGATTTACGCGATCCGCCGCTCGCTGTTCCCCGGCGTGCCCGAAGGAGTGACGGACGATTTCGCCACCTCGACTGCGGTGATCGCGCAGGGCTACCGGCTGGTGTTCGCGCCGGACGCGAAGGCGTTCGAGCCGGTCGCCAAATCGAGCGGTGTGGAGTTTGGGCGGAAGGTGCGCGTGATGACGCGTGGCCTGCGCGCGGTGCTGGTCCGGCGGGAGTTGCTCAACCCGTTCCGCTTCGGCTTCTATGCGCTGCAACTGTTCTCGCATAAGGTGCTGCGCCGCCTGATGTTCGCCCCGCTGGCGCTGCTGCTGGTGTCGAACCCGTTCCTGCTGGGCGAGGGGCTGTTTTACCAGATCACAATGCTGGCGCAGATCGGGTTCTATGGCGCTGCGCTGGCTGGAGCGTTGTTCCGGGATACGCCGCTGGGGCGCAATAAGCTTGTCACCCTTCCGTATTACG